>JAUMXP010000142.1 GCA_030529125.1 Eubacteriales bacterium
CATTCACTATCAATTTAATATTTTATTTTGTCTAAACTTTGGGGTTCACTTCACTTGGTACAGCCTTTAGTTTTTGTTTACATCTGCTCTGGGCAGGTGATAGAGAACATAGAGAGCACGTTAGAGATAACAGTCTTAACGCAGATACAAAGAGATAGTCTTGCCTGAGTTAAAGACTCGTCCTCGCCTTTAACACGACAAGCGTTGTAGAACTTGTGGAAGAGTGTTGCGAGTGTTGTGACATAACGTGTGATCTTTGTAGGGTCGTAGTCAGTAGCAGAAGAAATGATCTGTGACTCGAATGATGCTAGGTGGTGAATAAGCTCAATCTCTTCGCTCTGAGTAAGAAGCATAAGCTCATCATCAGTGCACTCACGTGGATTGATACCATCGTTTGCAAGAGCTTTTAGGATAGAGCAGATTCGTGCGTGTGCGTACTGAACGTAGTACACAGGGTTCTGGTTATCCTGAGTAACAGCTAAACCGAGGTCAAAGTCCATCTGTGTGTTAGCTTCTCTGGTGTTGAAGAGGAAACGTACGCTGTCAACAGGAACTTCATCAAGCAGGTCAGACAGACCGATAGCCTTGCCTGTACGTTTACTCATCTTTACAGCTTCGCCGTTTTTTACGAGCTTTACAAGCTGCATCAGCAGTACGTCGAGCTTCTCGCCGTTACAGCCGATAGCGTCCATAGCGTTCTGCATACGCATTACGTGTCCGTGGTGGTCAGCACCCCATACGTCGATGAGTGTTTCAAAGCCACGATCAAATTTATTCTTATGATAAGCAATGTCTGCTGTGAAGTATGTAGGGTTGCCGTTCTGACGGATTAAAACATCGTCTTTGAGTTCGAGGTTGTCGATGTATTCCTGAGTCTTGCCCTGCGCTAAAAGCTTGTTTGTGCAGACTTCTTTGTTCTTGTACCAGATAGCGCCTTCTTTCTCGTATGTGAGGCCTTTCTCTGTCAATGTATCAACAACGCGCATAACATCGCCTGCTTCGTGCAGTGTGCTCTCAAAGAACCACTTGTCGTAAGTGATGCGGTATTTAGCCATATCAGCTTGCATCTTGTCAATGTTCTTAGGGAGTGCGTAGTCAACTAAAACCTTCTTGCGTTTCTCTGATGATACATTTACTAACGCATCAGCAAACTCATCAGCGTATGCTTTAGCGTGGTCGATAATATCTCCACCCTGATAGCCGTCTTCAGGAAACTCTACTGTAGGGTCGAAAATCTGGAGGTATCTGGCTTCTAAAGAGCAAGCGAACTTCTCAATCTGGTTGCCTGCGTCGTTTACGTAGAACTCGCGCCATACATCATAGCCTGCTTTGTCAAGTACAGCTGCAAGGCAGTCGCCCAGAGCACCGCCACGAGCGTTGCCCATATGCATAGGGCCTGTAGGGTTAGCGGATACAAATTCAACCATAACCTTTTTGTTCTGACCGAAGTCGCTCTTGCCGTAGTTTTCGCCCTCGCTTAGAACATCTTTTACAACTTCTGCAAAGTACTGCTTAGAAAGGAAAAAGTTGATGAATCCCGGACCGGCTGTTTCGAATCTGTCAACTAAAGTACCTGACAGGTCAAGGTTTTCTGTAATAGCCTGAGCAATCTTGAATGGTGGCATTCTGAATGCTTTAGCAGAAACCATAGCAGCGTTAGTAGCAAAGTCGCCGTGGCTTCTGTCTGCAGGCTCTTCGATAACAAACTGTGGTATAGGAGCGTCGTTTAGCTGTCCGTTTTCGATAGCTTTCTTAATAGCGTTTTCAATCGCAAGTTTTAGTGAGTTTTGAACGTTTATTGAAGTATGTGCCATATTTATTCCTCTTTTTCCTTAATGTTAATGTGAAACTCGTTATCTGAAACTAAATCAGCAAAAAAGTCGAGTTGGTATTTGACTTTGATGTCACCGCCGTGGTCGGTGAGGGTGTTGTCGATTTTAGATGTATATACACCCATCATGAGATCCCCCATGACCGTTGAGTAGTGGCATTGGTGTCTGGCACCGTTTTCAAGAATAAGACGTGACGGATGGTCACCCATGCGTATGATGGTCACCTTGTTGTCGCTTTCAACCTTAACAACTGTGTCGGTGCTTATGTTAGGATTGTCGTTGTCGTATTCTTTATATTTAATATATCGGTGACCGTTTTTAAGCTGATAGTCGCCTGTGGTTAAAACTTCTATTTTGTCTTTTTCTCCATCAACTGTCTGTATACCTGTGATAGAGATAATGTATTTATCCTGCATAATTATCCTTTAATTAGTATTCTTCAATGTTGATTCTGCTTACCTTGCCCTGCATATCTTTAGATAAAAACAGCGAAGCAATTTTCTCAAAATTATCAGGGGTGTCGCTGACATAAAACTGCGCAGTGCCATAAGTGTCTGAGTTGTTGAGAAGTCCGTTTTCTTTTAGTACCTTTTTAGTGTAAAGGGCAGTTTCCTTGCCAGAGTCTATGAGCAGAACATCATCACCCATAAAGTCAGCTATAGCATCCTTTAGGATAGGGTAGTGGGTGCAGCCAAGAATAACAGTATCAACACCTGCATTCTTCAGCCCTGACATATATTTCTCTACAACAAGTCTGACTATCTGGTCATCTCTGTCTATAAAGCCATTCTCAACTAATGGTACAAACAGCGGACAATCCTGTTCAAAAACCTGAAAATCAGGATTTTTCTTTTCAATACGCTTTTTGTAGCTGTGTGAATTGATAGTAGCAGATGTACCGATAACACCGATTTTACCGTTTTTGCTCTCATTAAGAGCTGTGTGGCAAGTAGGTAGTACTACGCCTGTGTATGGCACACCGAGCTGGCTCTCTAAGTCAGGTGCGACAGAACTGACTGTACCGCATGCAGCAACGATCATTTTGACATTGTTCTTTAAAAGAAAATTAGCATCCTGCATAGCATATCTACGTATGGTGTCGGTACTTCGGTTGCCGTATGGTACTCTGCCTGTATCACCAAAATATATAATGTTTTCATTTGGCATGGCGTTGAGCATCTGCTTGACAGCAGACAGACCGCCTAAGCCTGAGTCAAAAACTCCGATAGCGTTTTTGTTCATAATATAATCCTCGTAATTTGTAAGAATTCTTACAGACATAAATATACTAATATATAATAGCATAAAGATATAACTGTTTCAAGTGCGAAAACCTTTGACAATTTCAGCAATACAATGTATAATTTTATGAAAGTGATATAAAGGAATGATTTTTTATGATTAATAAGGCATTTAAGATCGTATGCGATAAGACATTCGAAGTGCTTGAACCACAGCAGTATAAGCGTGTTAACGTGGATAGCAACAATGAGGACGAAATAGTTGCGCTGTTTACAAGTGAGAACGTTGCGTACTCTGTTATTTATTTTGTAGAGAAGATGCACATGGTACTTCGTACTTGTGCTATGACTGACGATGGTCCTGATAACGAGTGGAAGACTTTAGCTACATGGATCTTCGACCCTGACCACGACACAGAGAAAGAAGCTCAGTCTATCGGCAACGACTTTGCAGATACTATCGGCTCACCTGTTAACGTTAAGCGTACTAAACAGACTAAGAAAAAGAAGTCTGAAGATGGTTCTTCTAACCCACTGTTTTTATCAAAGCGCCTTGTGAAGATTTTCCCTGAGCTCCAGGAAGAAATCAGATTAGAAGAAGAAAGCTTTGAAAGTTTCCGCGGTGTTACATTTACTAAGATGTTTGTAGTACCAAAGGTACAAGACCTCGTAAAGAGAGGTCACAAGGGTGATATCTCTAAGTTGATGGGTATTCTCTCAGCTCAGTATCTTAAGGGCGACCGTGATACACGCGCTATCATCACAATCGTTATCCTCAACTCTATCGATACACAGTATCGCGATATTATTGAGCCTATGATGTCAGACGAACTTTCAAAGGCTTACAAAAACGGTCTTAAGTATAGAAACAAGAAGGTTAAACCGGAAAAAGTTAAGAAAACTATCACAAGCACCGGTTCACGTCTTTAATAGTAGGTAAAATACACCTAACAGACTTATATTTTCAGCTTATTAATCGGCACATTGACACAACTTTAGTCACTGTGCCGATTTTTTACAAAATTATTTCAAAATCGCTT
>JAUMXP010000143.1 GCA_030529125.1 Eubacteriales bacterium
TGGTCATAAGGGCGATGTCGTATGCGGTAGAATAATGATTAGCGTCATACAAGCCATGAGGGTTCTCAAAATGTGTACCGGAGCACTGGAGCTGACCTGCTTTCTGGTTCATTAGCTCTACAAAGTTTTCTACTCTGCCGTTACCTACGTATTTTGCGAGCACCCACGCAGCATCGTTGCCTGATGGTACCATCATACCATACAGCAGATGAAGAACCGAAAACTCCTGACCAACGTAGTCTTTTAAACCCATCACTGAGCTTTCAGGATCAAGTCCATCAAAAGAACCAGGTTCTATGTAAATAGATGTCGTCTCAAAATCAGGGATATTCTCGATTACAACTATATATGTCATAATCTTTGTCAAAGAGGCAGGATACATTCTTTTTTGAGCATCTTTCTCATAAACGACAATGCCTTCGTTCAAATTCTCCATATATACAGCTTCAGATACATGTTCGATGTCGCAATTATAGTCAGCAGCGTCAGTAGTCTCAAGTGCAAACGCAGGAATTGACACCATGAGCATCAATACTAAAACCAAGAAAAAAGAAATGAGTTTCTTCATATACATCCCCCTCTTTTTTATATTACAATATCAGAGTATAATATGCAAGCAAAAACTAAAAAACGCACGCCTGAGCGTGCATTTTTCTTATCTTAAGATTCTTTTGATTCTTTCTTTTTAGCTGTGATTTTCTTTTCTTCGCCTTTTAGAAGTCTCTTGATATTTTCTTTGTGCTTGATAATAACAAAAATACCGAGTGATAGTGCAAACAAGCTTGTAAGCACTACATAACGAGCAGGAAACTCACTGTCAAAGAAAAATGTAATAACAAAAGTATATGGTCCGTAAAGAGCTGCACATGTGATTGATGACAGCGAAATAATCTTAGTGAAAACAAACATAACAAGGAATGTTCCTAAGATAAGAAGGAATACTCGCCAGTCAGCAACTGCCATCATAGCGGCAGCGGTTACGATACCCTTGCCACCTTTGAAGCCAAAGTATACAGGATACATATGACCGATAATAGCAAAAACACCACCGAGATATCCGCCATAAATAATCAACTCGTCAGACAACAGCTCACTGCCTGTTGTAATTGTTGAGAAAAGCCAGATACCAAGTAAGCTAGCGATTGCACCCTTGATAAAGTCAAACACGAGTGTAAACACAGCAGGCACAGCGCCTACACTACGAAGCACGTTAGTGAAGCCCGCGTTACCGCTACCCATCTCTCTGATGTCTTTTTTAGAACTTATTTTAGTGAAAATAACCGCAAAACTGATACTACCGAAAAGATACGCAACAACTGCGGTGATGAGACCGCGAATAATAATGTCTGTTATCATTTTTCTCCTCTTTCCCTAATAACTATTCTTACAGGTGTTCCCGAAAGCTCAAACGCCTCTCTGATTCTGTTTTCAAGATATCTCTGATATGAGAAATGGAATAATTCCGCATTATTACAGAAGAAAACAAATGTAGGCGGTTTAGTGGAAGCCTGTGTCATGTAATAGATTTTCAGTCTTCTGCCTTTATCTGTAGGTGGCTGAACACGCATAGTAGCCTGAGCAAGCAACTCATTCAACATACCTGTTTTGATACGCATTGCGTTGTTATTCGCTACCTGTACAATGCACTCAAACAGATTGTTGAGTCGCTGACCTGTCTTAGCAGAGATAAAGACCGATGGTGTATATGACATAAAGGCAAAGTCGGTTTCAATGTCCTTTTTGAAATTAGGCATTGTCTTGTCGTCTTTGTCAATAGCGTCCCATTTATTAACAGCTAAAACGCATCCCTTGCCGGCTTCGATAGCCATGCCTGCGATTTTTGTGTCCTGCTCTGTGACACCTGTCTCGGCATCAATCATAATTACGCAGACGTCACAACGCTCGATAGCCATTTTAGCTCTGAGAATTGAGTAACGCTCGATATTATCAACAATCTTGCTCTTCTTTCTCATACCTGCGGTATCGATAAAGTTGAACACACCGTACTCATTCTCGATTTTTGTATCAATACTGTCGCGGGTAGTACCTGCGATATTAGAAACGATACAACGGCTTTCGCCTGTAATTTTATTGATAAGTGAAGATTTACCCACATTTGGTCTACCAATAACCGCAACGGAGATTACCTCAGGGTCGTCTTCGAGCTCTTCATCAGTAGGCAGATGCGCAAAAGCAGCGTCAAGCAGGTCACCTGTACCATGACCGTGAACTGATGAAACGGCGATTGGCTCCATACCAAGGTTATAAAATTCATAAAACGCAGGGTCAGGCTCACCTACTGCGTCACATTTGTTAACACAAAGCACGATAGGTTTTGAGCTTTTGAGCAGCATCTGTGCTACATCAAGGTCAGTAGCAACTACTCCCGAACGTACATCTGTAACAAAAACAATGACGTCTGCTGTTTCTATAGCAAGCTCAGCCTGAACTCGCATCTGTGACAGAATAATATCGTCAGACTTCGGTTCAATACCACCTGTGTCGATAACAGTAGCTACTCTGCCGTCCCATTCAACCTCACCGTAGATACGGTCTCTGGTTACACCGGGAGTATCGTCAACAATAGAAACCCTCTGGCCTATAAGTTTATTGAATAAAGTGGATTTACCAACATTAGGTCGACCCACGATAGCTATAACAGGCTTCATACTTATTCACTCCCCTTTCCAATTACTGCTAAAAGCAGTTGTTCACCGTTATTATTAACCGGTGTGAGTTTAATATTTAAACTTTCTTCAACATCGTCAACTGATGTATCATCTAAGAATAAATCGTTTTCAAACCTGAGCATGCTCGAAGTTATGAGCAGCTCATCGCCAAGTTCTTTGTCTTTAAGCTGAGAAATAAGGTCTTGTCCTACTATAAGACCGCTGACGTTAACCCCACCGCCGAAAAATTCGTTTACAACAGGGATAACATTAACTTTGACGTTTCTAAACTTATCTTGTATCTTTTCCATCATCTGTCGCATAAACGGAGCAACAGAAGTGCCACATGCTATAGTAACAGTACGATGTATGCTATCATCATAATCGTAGTCTTCTAGAGCGTATGACAACTCATCTCTTAATAGTGAGATAAGTCCGACACCGTTTTCAAGCGCAGGGAAATCCTCGTAGTGCTCAGCATCAGGGATAGGCAACTGAGCTTTGATATAGAGTTCATCAGCAGCAAAAGCAATTCGCCTGCCGTATTTTTCAAGACATTTAGAAGAAAAATCTTCGACAATCTTTATTGTTTCAAGCGCCTTGTCTTTATCAAATGGTGTAAGCTGTGCAAGCCCCTGTCGATGTGCTGTAAGTCCTACAGGCACAACTGCAATCATATTTACGCCTAACTGCTCAAGGTCACTCAGCGTGCGCTTGAGCTCATCTTGATCGTTATATCCAGGACAACAAACTATCTGTGTATTAATCTCGATAGAGCTGTCGCACAGACGTTTTAGGTGTTTTAAAGCATCGCCTGCGAAACGATTGTTCATCATCTTACACCTAAGCTCAGGGTTAGTTGTATGAACAGAAATGTTCACAGGGCTTATGTGCATCTTAATAATCCTGTCGATTTCATGCTCTGTGATATTTGTAAGGGTGATATAGTTTCCGAATAAAAACGAAAGTCGCGAGTCATCGTCTTTGAAGTAAAGCGTGTCGCGCATACCTTTAGGCAACTGGTCGATAAAGCAGAAAATGCACTTATTCTTACAGCTGCGCTGTTCATCCATAAGGTATGAATCAAACAAAAGCCCGAGTTCGTCGTATTCAGGCTTTTTGAGTTTAACTGTGCGGGTGTTGCCGCTCTCATCTGATATTAAGAGCTCGAGCTCTTTAGAAAACTGATAGAAGCGGTAATCGAGCACGTCGATAATCTCGTTAGAGTTGATAGAAATAAGGTATTCTCCCTCTTTGATGCCACACTTGTGAGCGTGGCTATGAGGAGCAATACTATTGATTTTTACTGACATAGCCACACCTCCCATATAAAACAAAAGGGCGGTCAGTAGTCCTGCCGCCTGATACTTTTGTTATTGATTATTCAGCATCTTTAGCGATAACCTGTCTGCCGTTGTACATACCACAGTTACCACA
>JAUMXP010000144.1 GCA_030529125.1 Eubacteriales bacterium
GTTTCAGCAGTACTCATCAAAAATGTACAGCCCTATGCAAGGCTATGAGTGCGGTACGATTTTTGAAGATCTGAATAAACCTTTCTGTCCTAAAGAATGTGAGGGACACAAATGACACAGCGTGAAATAATGCTCAAGAAAATCGGCACATATAAATTTGCGCTGAAAGATCTACAGCTTTATCTTGATACTCATCCACATGACGAAATGGCGCTGAGAAAATATGCTGAATATGAAGCAATCGTTGAGCCACTAGTAGCAGAGTTCGAGCGTCGTTTTGGTCCGTTGACAGTAAGCGTTGATAATATGAATAAATTCAAATGGATCAAAAACCCATGGCCATGGGATATAGAGGAGGATGACTGATGTTTGTATATGAAAAACAGCTTCAATATCCGATAAAGATTAAACGTACAAATCCTGCGTTAGCTAAATTAATTATCAGCCAGTATGGTGGCCCTGACGGCGAGCTCGGTGCGTCGCTGAGATATTTGTCACAGAGATACACTATGCCTGTGCAGGAACTCAAAGCTACTCTTACTGATATTGGCGTGGAAGAATTGAATCACTTAGAAATGATTGGCACTATTGTGTATCAGTTGACTAAAGATCTGTCAGAAGAGGAAATTAAGAAAAACGGCTTTGACGCATACTTTGTGGATCATACAACAGGTGTTTATCCTTCGTCTGCAGCAGGTGTACCGTTTACAGCGGCTTATATTCAGTCTAAAGGCGATCCGATAACCGACCTTCATGAAGATATGGCGGCTGAACAGAAAGCACGAACAACCTACGATAATATCCTGCGTATGTGCGATGACTATGATGTAAAAGATCCTATCAGATTTTTACGTGCGCGAGAAGTAGTCCACTATCAGCGCTTTGGAGAGAACCTGAGAATATTAACAGATAAGCTTGATTCTAAAAACTACTACCAGTTTAATCCAAGCTTTGATAAAAAATGTTTTAAAAAGTAATAATTCCAATATAGAATATTAAAAACGATAGACAGCACTCGTAACGTGTTTTCGGGTGCTGTTGATTTTTTTATTTTAAAAAGTTGCTTATTTTTCTTTTTAGCTATAATTATCCTATGAATTTGTGATATACCTAATAATGTATTTTTATGTATATATTCTGGTAGGTGAATGATATGAAGATTGGTTTTGATAATGACAAATATTTGAAACTACAATCTCAGCATATCCGCGACAGAATTTCTAAATTTGGCGGCAAGCTCTATCTGGAGTTTGGCGGCAAGTTGTTTGACGATTACCACGCATCACGAGTGCTTCCGGGCTTTAAGCCTGATAGTAAGCTCCAGATGCTTTTACAGCTCAAAGAACAGGCTGAAATCGTTATTGTTGTCAATGCGGATGATATTGAAAAGAATAAGGTTAGAGGTGACTTGGGTATCACATATGACCTTGATACATTGCGACTTATCGATATTTTTAAGAATATCGGTTTGTATGTTGGCAGTGTAGTGTTAACAAGATACAATGACCAGCTTGCAGCTCAGAAATTTCAGAAAAAGCTCGAGCTTAACGGCATAAAGGTTTATCACCACTATTCTATCGAACGTTATCCACAGGATATTGATCTGATAGTTTCTGATGATGGCTATGGCAAGAATGATTTTATTGAGACCAAACGCGAGCTCGTTGTTATTACTGCTCCGGGCCCTGGTAGTGGTAAAATGGCTGTGTGTCTGTCTCAGCTTTATCATGAGAATAAGCGCGGTGTAAGAGCGGGCTACGCTAAATTCGAAACATTCCCTATATGGAATCTTCCGCTTAAGCATCCTGTTAACGTTGCTTACGAAGCTGCAACTGCTGATTTGAACGACGTGAATATGATCGACCCGTTCCATCTGGAAGCTTATGGTGTAACTACAGTAAACTACAACAGAGATATTGAAATTTTCCCTGTGCTTAACACTATGTTTGAGCAGATTCTCGGCGAATCACCGTACAAATCTCCTACAGATATGGGTGTTAATATGGTTGGCAACTGTATTATTGATAATGATGCAGTTGTTGCTGCTGCTAATCAGGAGATTATTCGTCGTTATTATAACGCTTTATGTAACAATAAAAAGGGTAACTCCCCTGATAGCGAAGTGTATGCACTTGAGCTTATTATGAAACAATCAAAGCTCGACAGTTCTGATCGTGCAGTTATTGCACCGGCACTGAAAAAAGCTGAAGAAACAGGTGCTCCTGCTGCGGCTATCGAGCTTAGCGACGGCACTATCGTTACAGGAAAGACCTCATCGTTACTTGGAGCTTGTGCGGCTATGCTGCTTAACGCCCTCAAGACACTTGGTGGTATAGAAGACAGCGTACATCTTATCTCTCCTGAAGTAATTGAGCCTATTCAGCATTTGAAGGTTCATCATTTAGGTAATGTGAATCCGCGACTTCATATTGATGAGGTGCTCATTGCGTTGTCAATTTCAGCTGTTACAAGCGAAAACGCTCAGAAAGCGATGGAACAGCTCGAAAGACTCAGAGGTCTGGAAGCTCATTCGTCTGTTATTTTATCGCAGGTTGACTCTATGATGTTCAAAAAGTTAGGTGTAAATCTCACTTGCGAACCATATTACCAGACTAAAAAACTTTATCAGAAATAAACGTGTGGCACTCTCTTTTGAGGGTGCCATAACTTTGAGGTTTGTATGAAAATAACTACAAAGGCTAAATTTGAACTTGCATCAGCGTTTCTGATTTGGGGTAGTATCGGCATTTTCGTTGACTTTATCCCACTTAATAGCGGAATAGTTGCGTTTGATCGTTCTATAGTTGGCATGTTGTTTTTGCTTATTCTAAAGCTTTGCATGAAATCAAAAATTAATTTTTCTGCGCTTAAAGGTAGCTTAGTTCTTTTATGTGTAAACGGTGCTTTGCTCGGGCTTAACTGGATATTGCTTTTTGAATCCTATAAATTCGCTGATGTTGCAACAGGAACTATATGCTATAACTTAGGCCCGATGATTGTTGTGCTGTTGTCACCAATTGTATTTAAAGAGCGATTAAGCGTTGTGAAGATACTGTGTGTGCTTGTATCACTGTTTGGTATCGTATGTGTGTCTGGAGTTTTCAGCGAACAGGGAGTAGGGCAAAGCTACCTGATAGGTATCACACTTGGTGTAAGCGCTGCGGTTGTGTATGCTGTAACTGTTATCATCAATAAACAGCTCGATAAAATTGAACCGATGGATAAAGCAATAACTCAGTTTGCGGCATCAACTGTTGTGATGTTTATCTATAGCTTGTTTGTTACTAGTTGCGATGAGCTTGTGTTTGATGTTACTACTGTTATTCTGCTGATTGTGGTAGGTGTAATTCATACTGGTGTTGCGTACACAATCTACTTTAAATCGTTGCCAAATGTCACTAGTCAGAACATTGCGATTTTTGCGTATATTGACCCTGTGGTTGCGGTTATTTTATCTGCGATTGTGTTACAAGAAATCAACGGCTATGTTATTCTTGGTGCGCTGTGTGTTATTGTTTCAGCAATCGTTAGTGAATTATATGATAATAAGCAAAAGAAACACATATTAATGGGGTAATTTATATAAATTGACAAAAATTTGTCATATACCAAATATTTCTTGATTTATCAAGCGTTTAGTAGTAAAATAATAAAGGTATATACTTTGGTATAATCCAAATCACATATTTTTAGGAGGTAATTCCAATGGCAGTAAAAGTAGGTATTAACGGATTCGGTAGAATCGGTCGTCTTGCATTCAGACAGATGTTCTCAGCAGAGGGTTATGAGGTAGTTGCTATCAACGATCTTACAGATCCTAAGATGCTCGCTCATCTTCTCAAGTATGATTCAGCTCAGGGTAAGTACGCTCTCGCTGACAAGGTAGAAGCTAAAGAGAGCTCTATCGTTGTAGACGGCAAAGAAATCACAATCTACAAAGAGCCAGACGCTAACAACATCCCATGGGGTGAGCTCGGTGTAGACGTAGTACTTGAGTGTACAGGTTTCTACTGCTCAAAAGAAAAGTCAATGGCACACATCAACGCTGGTGCTAAGAAGGTTGTTATCTCTGCTCCTGCAGGCAACGACCTCAA
>JAUMXP010000016.1 GCA_030529125.1 Eubacteriales bacterium
TCAACATCAGAGAGTTTTGAGAAGTTATCACTTTCTTCATAAAGTCCTGCAACATAAAGCTGGATGCAGGTAGCATCCATTATGCTCAATATTCCGTCGCCGTTTACGTCGCCAAGCTTGTATGACTGCTGTGCTACAGCGCTTATAGAAAAGCTAAAAACAAGCACAACAGCTATAACTGCAAGTAAAACTTTTTTCATTATATCACCTTACTCTAATTGTGAAAAGTCAATTTCAGCCTCGTGTTCAACTATAG
This sequence comes from Eubacteriales bacterium, assembly GCA_030529125.1. GTDB lineage: Bacteria > Bacillota > Clostridia > Oscillospirales > Acutalibacteraceae > Ruminococcoides. The sequence goes on from JAUMXP010000016.1 coordinate 257, forward strand.
AAGTCTCATCTTCTTTGATATCTTCGGTTTTTATATTGTCTGTACTCTGACTTTTATTATCAGCATTGTCTACATCATCAGCTTTGCCGTCTGATGTATTTTCATCAACATTATCAGATTTAGTCTCTTTAGTATCAGCAGACTCATCGCTGTCGTCTGTGTTGTCAACCACTGCTTGAGACTCTATATTCTGAGTATCTGTTGTGTCAGCTTTTTCACTGCTGTCACTGTTGCAGCCACAAAGAGCTGCAACAGTAAACGCAAGTATTGTTAATACACATAATAATTTTTTCATAATTTTATCTATTCATAAGCGACAAAGCAAGATCAAAGCTTGCGCTACAGCCACTGTAAGTATTAGTACCAGTATAGTTGTTGTAATGTGTTCTTAACAATCCGTTAGCGTCTGTGTAACGAATGTAAGAACGAGCAAGAAGCTGTTGTGAATGAGCCTGAGAGAGAGCATCGCCCTCGAGACCTTTGTAAGTTACAACTGTTGTATAAAGTCTGTACGCTGTGTTATCATCACCGAAGTGATCAGTAACACCAGAGCACTTTGAGTTCTGAACGTATTTATATGCAGTTGTTGTATCCTTACCGTTTACGTTAGCGCCCTTGTACTGAAGCTCGTAGTCTTTAGTATCGCCTGCGTATTTCTTAGCTGTAGCAGTTTTAGCTATAACGTAACCATATTCTGCGCCAGATGCATTCTTAGTGCTTAATGCATTAATCTGCTTGTAAACATCGTTGCTGAGTACTGTTACAAAACGTAAGCCTGTACCAGCTTCGCCGTAATGGTCAGCGCTCTCTTTTTCAATATCTCTGACCTGTACACCTAAGAGGTCATAGCCAGGATATTTGCCACTGTTATCATACAGCTTAGTGTCAGCTTCGTCTTTGTCTACGTTTTCAACCTTTATCCACTGTGCGTAGAGGTCTGTATCTTCTGTATACTTTTCTTTGTAATTAATAGGGTTGCCGTTTTCATCGTACCAACCCTTGAACACATAGTTGTTATGTGTTAAGTACTCAAACTCAGGGATATCGTAGAATGAATCAAGTGTGCCGTCAGCATTCAGGAAGTATGCATTCTCGTCGCTTATGTTTGCGCCGTTTTCATAGTAGGTTCTGAATACGTCGTAGCCTATATCATCGTTGTTTGCATGGAAGGTAACTTTGAATACTTTCTCCCACTTAGCGTACAGAGTAACATCCTGATGAACATCTGCTCCGATTGACTCAACAGGAGCATCATTCTCATCATACCAGCCAAGGAACTTATAACCCTCACGTGTTGGGGTTACGTTAGATACATCTGTCTCATAACTCCACAGGTGACCTGTCAGATATTTTGGAACACCGTTTACGAATACAAGATAGTCGTCCATATTCTTAACGTGATCTTCTTCTGTTTCAGTGTAATTCATGTCAAAGATTACGTTGTATCGTTTCGGTTGGAGGTCAATAGTCAGAAGCTGTGTCTGATGTTCAGGGTCAAGACCCTCTAACGCACTGTAACGAGCGCTGCCGTTGTAGTATACAAAGAATGGTGCTGACTCAGCGTTGTAGGTAGTTTCAACCCCGTTTATTGTGTAATTATGTAAAAGAACGCCATAATCGTAGAGTGAATGACCGTCTGTCTTGTTGCGCCATACATCGTATGAGTTGTTGCCAATGCCGCTAGCATCAAGAGCTGTATCCTGACCTTTTGTGGTCTCGCCTTGAATCATCTGTGAAATTACAGCCCAATCCTGAGGGTGGTTTCCATTACTGCCGTCATCGTAAAGAACCAATACTTCGGTGTTGCTAGGACGTAAGCCAGCGCCAATAGTTGTAGCTTTCACCTGATAATGCAAAGCAAAATCGTGAGGCTCAAACTCCATAAATGCATTTACGTCAGCAACCAAAGGCTCAACGATGCCGAAATCTGCACTAAAGTCTACGTTATTGTAGATATCAAAATTCTTAATTTTGCTTTCGTCTAAGCTATCGTCTTCGTTCTGATAAGTTACGCTGTAGTTAGGGTTTGATAAAAGCACACGATATGAGTAGCCATCGTCAGGAACTCCCACGAATTTATAAGTAGCAGTTCCTATTGGCTTTTCAGCCACTTTGCCGTCTGCATCATCGTAGGTCACGTCAACCTTCTGTGATAAAACAGTTTCTGCGTAACCGTTAGGAAGAAGCTTCTGCAAGAAAATTGTAACTGAGTGTGCACGGTCGTTCTCAAGGATTACGTGCACATCATTTTCGTTGTCGTTAAGATGATAGTAACCTGCAACAAATATGCTACCCTCAACTGTCAGCGGAGCCTTCCACTTTGCTCTGAGTGTGATGTCTCCAAAGAGCTCGTCACCACTTTGGACAGTCTTGTCGGTTATTTCGCCGTTTTCTACGATGTACCAACCATCAAATACATAGCCACCGTCTTTTGTGACAACATAGTCAGAAAGGTTAGGAATTACAATCTGTTTTTTTGCAACCTTGTTGTCGGTTTTGCCGTCTGCAAATTTACCACCATCAGGCTCAAATGTAACTGTGTGGGTCCTGACGGAGACAACCGCCTTCACCTGACCCTGTTGTGCATTATCGTTAAAGTAAGCACCTGTTAAGGTTGTTGCTGTGTCAGGAGCTTTACCTTCTGTTACGACAATTTTAGCGTGGTAGCGTTCATTATCTGTGCAGTATTCAGTATACTTCTCTGATACATGAGAACTCTCTCTTAAAGTACTGTCTACTGCAGGAAGAACTGTTCCGTCCGGCAAGAGGTAAGAAACGACCTCTATACGATAGTAATATTTCACACCATCAGTTGTCGCTGCCCATACAGGATATGAACCTTCACCATAACCGTTTTCGTCAAGAGTTACTGTAATAAATGAGTTATAATGCTGTGTTATATGTGTCCAATCGACATCTTCGCCTTCTATATATGGGCTGTCATGCCAGCATGTAACTTTAGTGTGAACTGCAACCGGTAAAATTTCCTTTGGAAGGTCCTTTGCGTCCTCGTCGAGTTCTACGCTGAATTCAAAGTCGCGGTTGTTCGGACAAAACTTCAACTGAGCGTCAACTATAATATTGCCGTTATCATCCTTAGTTGTATTTACGCTTAACAGCTCGTATCCGGTTTTAGCTATTTCAACAATATAGTCACTGCTAGCTAAAACATTGTGTGCGACTGCTTTAGTCGCTGTGTAGACTGTTTTGTTATCTGAATAGTCAACGCTGTAGCCGTCAAAATTAAACTCGCTTTCGCCATCCCACTTGATATCATTTGTGAGTACGTCTTCGTAGTTGTTAGAGTTGAGTGGCTTAGTCATAAGGTCATAGACCACGTTATGCATAGCCTTGTCATTATTGAGACTGCCACCGTCAGCTGTGTGGTCGATAGTGATGTTTACATAAACATCAGTGCCTTCTTCCCACTGTGCCTCTAAAACATAAGGCTCACCGATATTAGGGGTAAGCTCATCAGTGCTCTTATATGTATTGCCGTTCTGGTCTTTCCAGCCTGTGAAGACATAGCCTTCTTTCTGAGGGATTTCGTCCCATACATCAACGGCTGAACCGGTGACGTGGTCATCTGTAGAAAGCTGAACTCCACCGTCTACATATGTAACTGAGTTGTAGAACAAGTATCTTGTTCTGTCAGCGTTATGCATAATGAGCAACTGGTTATCTATCTTGGTCGACTCATCTTTCTCGTAATAAAGCATATATGAGCCTTCATCAAGAATATTTGTGTATGTACCAACAGTGCCCTCAACTTTATTGAGCTTAATAAACTCAGTGCCGTTTACCTCTTTTGCATACAGTGTTGAATAATCTGTCACATCTTCAAGGTTCACCTTTGTACCGGTTGCTGTATGATTAACAGAATCGTATGTACCATTAAGATAAACCTCTACTGTGCCGTTATAGATAGGCTCTGTTGTATCGTAAACATACGCATAAGTATAGCGTGTGTTATTATTCTCGTCTTTGTATTCTGCACGTACTGCTACAGGATATTCTGTGTTAGGAGTAAGACCGTCGAAAAGGATAGTTCCGTCATCTTGCTTAACACCTTCTCTGCCGTAGATAAAATAACGACATCTGCTATCAAGATTACCTGTTAAAGACAGGGTGTATGCAGTTGTAGATGTTGTAGGCTTTTTAAACACATATACGGTAGTGGTAGCAGTACCGCTTGATTCCTCGTGAAACTTACAAGTGTTCTTAGAAACCGTGAGCTGTACCTTAGCGTCGCCGTTAGCATCAGTGCTTGTACCAGCTTTAATACCTTTTATGTAGTAATCGCCATCTTGTCTGAGCGAGATGTTGGAATCTCCGCTTACAATTCTACCTTGTGAAACATTACTTTCTACACAAGTGATATGAATAATAGCAGATTCACCCAAAAGGTCTTTGACGTTTCTCTCGTCACCTTCGAACAAACCGATTGTAACGTTGTCCATATCGCTCTGGAGGCTATGGTCTACAATACCGCTGTATGTGGTTGTCTGCCAGAGCCAGAAGCCTGATGTAGTAACAGTACCCGTATGGCTGTCGGTTGCGATGACATTGCCGTCTTTATCATACACCGTTACCTTTATAGTACCGTTGTACGCATTCTGATCAGAAATATTCGTACCTGTTCCCGATGTGTTAGAACCATAAATAGCAGCCCAGCAATAGCCTTCTCCTGTAAAGCTGTCTTTATACGCACGACCTGCCATATTATTACTTGCGGCTATTTTGCTGTTATATATCTCTATTTCGCCATCAGTACCTTCGATATAGTACATGTTGTGTGAGTTGTACACATACAGGTATGTACCCAATGTGCTCTCCCATTTATATGTGAGTTCACGCGCATTGCCTGTGTAGCCTGTCAAACGCGCTTCCAAAAGCTCTGAGGAACGCAGATCTTCCTGTGATCCTCGCATAAAGCTGACAATCTCAACTGTAGGAGTTTCAGCTACAGCACTAGTATCCTGTGCATATACTGTCAGAGTAGCTGAAAATGTCGAAATCAGCACGCACAGCACAAGTACAAGACTCAAAAGTTTGTTCAGTTTGGTTTTCATAGATATCCCCCACCAACACTTTGTTATGTCTTAGAATTTGGATAATTATTACCACAATCTATATCATACTACAAAAAATATAATATTCAATAATTTTTCCATATTAATGTATGTTTTACTATTAGAATATTCGACTGCTTTTTTGTGCATTTTGACAGATAACAAAAACCGCCTACTTATCAGTAAGCAAGCGGTTTTTTCTATATTGACTTTAATGAGCGTGATGGTGGCCACATGAGTGTTTATGGAAATCTCTTACGTGACATTCTTCATACTCGCAACTGTGCTGCGAAGTTTCGAGTTCGATAGTTGAGCAGACTATGTGATACTTCTTTAATAGTGACTTTATCTCTGATTTAACACTCTGACTCTCAGCATCAGTAACAACGTGCATAGTAGCGTAGTTATTTGCACCGTCAATACTGAAAATGTGGATATGGTGTACGCCCAACACGTCTTCAACTGACATAATATCAGCACTAAGCTTTTCCATATCAACTTCTTTTGGTGTTTTGAGTAAGAAAATATCGAGCACTTTCTTCATATTTTTCATAACATTAAAAAGAATAAATAGGGCAACGCAAATTGACATAATAGGGTCTAGGATTGAAATGTCTGTAAAGCGCATAACAACAGCACCTACAAGCACAACTACCCAGCCAAGCACGTCTTCGAGCATGTGCAGGCTGACGGACTTCTGGTTGAGAGAATCGCCCTTATGTGTAATTTTAGCTGCGATGAAATTCACAGTTACACCAACAACCGCAAAAATAATCATACCGTCGTAGTTTATCTTAACAGGATTTACTATCCTGCTGATTGCGCTTGCAATCACAAACACAGAGCCTACTGCCAAAACCATATTTGTTATAACAGAGCCGAGCACCGAATATCGCAAATAACCGTAGGTGTATTTTGAGTTTGCGTGTTTTTTGCTCTTTCTCTCAAACACATACGCAAGCGCAATACTCAGCGCGTCTCCCATATCGTGGACTGAATCCGACATAATCGCTGTACTGCGTGTGAACAAACCTCCAAAGAACTCAAAAACTGAGAACGACAGATTCAAAATAAAGGCAATCAAAATGTTTCTTTCTGTTTTCATAATACCCTCCTGCTTGACTTTTATATCAAGTTTTTATACAATGTATTTGTTACTGAACACTTAGTTCGGTTTTATATTATCCGACCTTAAGCGTATTTACAAGATATGATTTTTGCTACTTGTACAATACTGAACATTTTTTAAAAATTGTATGGAAATTATGGACAGAAGACAAAGAAAAACCAGAAATGCTATATTCACAGCGTTTATACAACTACTATCAGAAAAGAATGTAAACTCAATCACAGTAGGCGAGATTATCGAGCGTGCAGACGTAGGCAGAGCGACTTTTTACGCTCATTTTGAGACTAAAGACTTCTTAATTAAAGAATTGTGCGAAGAACTGTTTTGCCACATTTTCGATGCGCAGAATAATGAATTTGACCACAAGCATCTATTTGAATGTGATAATCACGGCTCTGTGTTCCAGCATCTTTTCTCTCATCTGCGTAAAAACGATAATCATATTCTCGACTTGCTGTCATCACAAAATAACAGCCTATTTCTAGAGTATTTCAAAAGTGGGCTCAAAGAGCTCATAGAAAACCAGGAAGATGTAATTGAATTTCACAAAAAAGCTGACATACCGTATGACTTCTATATAAACCACGTTTGTGCAACTTTCGTTGAGACAGTACTGTGGTGGATCAACAACAAAATGGCTCAGTCAGAAGACGAAATCACACGCTACTTCCTATCAGTAATCAACGCATAAGTTACATAATAGAGTTATAAGTAAGCCACTAATCAAAAGCAGATAAATGAACCTAAATCAGCGCAAGCAAGCATTGCTTGACAGAATCAAGTAAAAAGTGCTTTCTTTTTTAATAGCATAGATATATAATAGAACCACACGAGAGGAGTGGCTCTATGAACATAGGAAACAAAATTCAACTTTACAGAAAACAGCACAATCTGTCACAGGAAGATCTCGCTAAAAAGCTTAATTTGAGCCGACAGACAGTGAGCCAGTGGGAGACTTCTCAGACTATTCCGTCGATTGATAACCTCATCAGGCTAAGTGAGCTTTTTTCTGTTTCGGTGGACGAACTCATAAAAGACGAAAGTGAACACGATACAACACATACACAAGAAATAGAGACTCCTCGCGAAACCTACACCTTCAATTTTGACAATGAAGATGAAAAAGAAATAACAAAAAACTCGCGCGCTCCTTTTGTCAGAGGTCTTGTGGTGTTTTTGGTAACATTTTCATTGGCAGGTGTTTATCTTTTTTCAGTCACCACTGCAAACAATTACTTTATCTCGTTTTCACTGGGCATACTGTTTTTTGGTATTTTTATATATGTACGCAGCATCACAACATTCAACAGACGTCAGAAAGCTGCTTTTAGTAGAGTAAAGCTCACTACCTACGCCTACGAGCTTTTCTCTGACCATATGATTCAAAAACTCTATCGCAACGATGATCTTATCTGCACTCAGAAGATTTACTACAAAGACATAACAAACGGCACAAACACCTACAAACACATCACGTTTGCTTATGCCAATCAGCTGTTCTTTGTGAGAAAATCAAATCTTGTGCAAAACTCGATTTTCTATAACTTTGTAAAAACAAATACGGGACGGATTAAGCAACCGCAAAAAGCGGACAATTTTCACCGCACGTTCTCAATAGTGTTATTTGTTGCTACGCTTCTGGCTATGCTCTTGGCAATGACCTTAGTCGGATACGTAACCAGCAAAAATTACTATGTATTCACTGATAATCTGTGGTTATTCTTCCTTTTCACTCCTATAAGCATAGGCTCGGTTGTTTACGGGTTTATACTGAAGAAAAAAGGCTATAAATACAAAAAGAATGTCATCGCAGGTATAATAGTAACTGTTCTGCTGTGCCTTTATGGTTCGTTTACGTTCATTTTCAGTGACATCTACACCCACAGCGACGAACCTATACAGCGGGTAGAGCAGACACTGAATATCGATCTGCCACAACACGCACAGATAAACACAAACACAGTTGTTTCCTCGTTCAAAAATGGTCGCAATATTTACTCAAGTGATGTGTTCTTTGAAGACGAAAACGTTGAAGAGTTTGAAAAAGAGCTTAGAAACAGCGATTTGTGGCTGAGTTCTGTGCCTAATGACTTAAACGGTCTTATGTCACCATATTTTCATTACTCATCAGGCGATTATGTGATTATTTACAACATAACAACTGATGAAGCAAATACTTTGCCCGAATCAAACGGCACATACACCTTTCTGAGCTTGAGCTACAGCCCAGTAAAAAATCAGATGCTGATCATAGAATATATACTCACATATCAAAGCATGGGTAATAGTATGGCGTAAAATATAATCTAATCAGAGCGTTCTTGCCACTTATGGCAAGGGCGCTTTTTGTTTTACATTTAGCACAAAATCTGCGGTGATTTGACCGCCTTTTTTCACGTGCAAATACTTGCAAAATACACTATTATAAGTTATATTATATTAGAGTGGGTAAAAATGCATATTAGTGTCAGAACCTACGGAAAAATTAAAATTAAAACGGCATTTGCCCTAGATATATACTACGGAGAAGCTATGAACAAGAACCTGAAAGAATACATTAAATATAACCGCGAAACACTCGAGAATTCCGACAAAACCTTGAGGGATGTTTTCGAGATTATGTTTAACAAGAAAGAGAATATCCTGTGCGAAGGCAACGACGGTTTTAGAACATACGAGTACACCTATGGCGAGATGAAGAAAAGAATCGACAAGGCAGCCTGCGCTTTGTATAAAAAAATCGGTGCAACGCATGAGTACGTAGCGCTTGAGATGGACAACAGCCCTGACTGGATCACTGCTTTCTGGGCTATCTTGAAGAGTGGTAACAAACCATATCTTGTCAACCTGCGTTATCCTCAGCACCTTACTGATTCTATCATTAAGACTATGAACATAAAATATGTTCTGTGCGAAAAAGAGAGCGCACTAAATGCAGAAGTCATCACAATAAATGACCTTAATGCTGACGGCATAGATGTGCCACAGGATGTTTTTGAAGACGAGATTGCGTTCTCATCTTCAGCCACTTCTATGAACGAGGTTATCTGCTTTTATTCAGGTTATCAGATTGCTCAGCAGATACTCAACTTCAAAGAAATTATCAAAGAATGTCCACGTATTGCTAAACACTACAAAGGCAGTTTAAAGCAACTTGCATTTTTGCCGTTTTATCACATATTCGGTTTATTTGCTGTGTACTTTTGGTTCACGTTCTTTGGCAGAACACTGGTGTTTTTACGCGATATGTCTGCCGACACAATTCTCAAAACCTGTAAACGTCACAAAGTAACCCATATTTTTGCGGTGCCTATGCTATGGCATACAATCGAAAAACAGGTATGGGCTAATGTAAAAGAACAGGGAGAAAAGAAAGAAAAGAAGCTCAAAAAAGCTATCTCCCTGATGACTAAGGTACAGAACATCTTCCCTAATGTCGGCCCGACGATTGCTAAAAGAGTCACCAAAGAGCTGACAGATAAGCTGTTCGGACGCTCTGTGCTTTTCTGTATCAATGGTGGCAGCTACCTGCGCGATTCTGCGCTTGAATTGCTAAACGGCATTGGCTACAGCCTGCACAACGGCTACGGCATGAGCGAAACAGGCATCACATCTGTAGAGCTGAGAAACAAGCCTAAATACCTAAACTTAAACTCAATAGGTCATCCGTTCGCATCTGTAGAGTATAAGATTGATAAAAACGGTGTTTTACTTGTAAAGGGCAGTTCACTCTCCGTGAAAAAGCTCAAAAACGGCGAGGAAATTAAGCTTGATGAGTGGTTCAACACTGGCGACAACATAGAGTGCAGAGATGGCCACTACTACATTCTTGGTCGTGTTTCTGATGTTGTTATCGGCGAAAACGGCGAGAACATCAATCCTGATATTGTAGAGAAGAGCTTTACTCTCAATAACTCTAAAGCATTATGTGTGCTTGGCATGGGAGATAATAGCAAAGAAGAGCTTACTTTAATCGTCCAGATTAATCCGTACATCTCTGATACTACTATCAAGAGCATTATTAATCAGGCTTATAAAATAAATGATAGTTTTGACCCTAGCATGGCAGTCAAGAAGTTCTACTTCACAACAGACGAGCTTGCACCACCTACAGCTGTAAAGGTAAGCAGAACTCAGCTTAAGAACAAGATACTAAATGACGAAGTTGCTCTGACTGCTTTTTCGGATATGAAAACTAAAGAAAAAGACGCTGAAACTGACTCTGCACTGATGGCTCAGATCAAGCAGATTATTGCATCAGTTCTCAATACAAAGGTTGAGGACATAGACGCTGACTCACATCTGTTCAACGATTTGGGCGCAACAAGCATACAGTACTTCTCTATTGTCGTAAAACTCAGCGAGCATTTTGAAATCACACAGTACAAGAACAACGAATCATATAAATACACCCCTAGAGAAATTTGTGAATATATAGAAAGATTAGTGTAATATGAAATACAACAAATATATTGTAGGATTCTTTACAGGCTTTGTTAAGCTTACAGGTATTATCCCTGCATGGCTGTTATTCAAGCCATCTGTTAAACTCGAAGACGGTGCTAAACGCGGGCTGAAGTCTCCATGTATTATGGTTTCAAATCATACATCACTGCTTGACTTTGTGCTCTATCTTATCGTCTTCCCTTTCAGAACAATACACTTCCTAATGGCAGAAGTGCTTTTCTCAAAAAATGCTTTTCTGAGAGTTTTTTTACTGCTATTGGGCGGTATAAAGGTAGATCGCGACTCAAAGAACTTTGACTTTGTGTCTGATGCTCTGGAGGTTCTTGATAACAAGGGAACTGTCGGTATTTTTCCACAGGGTAGACTTCCGATTAACTCAAAACCGTTTCCGTTCACTGTCAGCACAGCTTTTATCGCAACACATACAGATGCGCCTATAGTACCTGTATACACTCACGGCAACTATGGCATCTTCAAGCGTGCAAAAGTTGTAATAGGTAAACCGATTTATCTCAGTGATTATCGTAAAGAGGGGCTTACTGATGATGAGCAACTTAATTACCTGACACAGGTTTTAGAAGAAAAAGTATACTCTCTCAAAGATTTATTAGACAAGGATGGTAAAAATGCAGACAGCAAACAATAAGAAAGCCAAACTCTTTCAACTGAAAATGCTTCCGCTTGATATGTCGCGACTTATTTTATACCCTATGCTGCTTTTTGCTTTTCGCTGCCGCAAATTCGATAAAAATGGAGAGAAGTATCGAAAGAAGCTCAAGGGCAACGCAATAATCGCATCTAACCACTTCAGCCAGGTTGATGCAATGAAGATAACATCGGCTTTCTGGTACAGAAGAATGTACTATTTCATCGCTGAAATTGTTATGAAAGGACGCATCAGAAACTTTCTGCTCTCTAAAGCAGGAGGTATCAAAATCGATCGAAACCTCTTTGACATAGAAGCTATAAACAAAGCAGTAGATGTATTAAAAAATGGTCACGTGCTATCAATATTCCCACAAGGCGGAGTAAAAAAAGACGGTGAAGTCGAAGAGGTCAAATCAGGTGCAGTGCTCATAGCGCAAAGAGCTGATGCACCTATCTACCCTGTGTTTATTAAGAAAAGAAAACACTGGTACAATTGTGTGAAAGTATATATCGGTGACCCAATATATCCGTCACAATACGTAAAAGGCAAGTTCATGACTGCTGTCGATCTTGAGAATATATCTCAGGACCTTATGAAAGCTATAAACGAATGTGCTAACAACTGATTTTCGGAGGATTTTATGAATAATACACTTGAAAGATTAATTAAAGTATTCAATGCTGTTTTTGAAACAAGTCTTACAATAAACGATGTAAGCGCAGATACTAATCTGCGAGAGGATTTAAGCATCAACTCTATTGGTCTGCTATATGTAGCTATGGCACTCGAAGAAGAATTCTCAGTGAAATTTACAAATGATGATTTCAAAGAAATCATAACAGTGGGCAACGTACTAGACTGCCTTGAAAAGAAGATGAAATAATGGATTGGCTAGATATTACTCCTGAAAGCGGCGATATAATCCGCACAAAAGTCAGTTTCTATTATCACTATGGGATTTTTGTAAGCGAACACGAAGTTATCCAGTTCGGCTTACCTGATAATGTATTTCGACCTGCGAGTGAAATCGCAGTGCTCAGCTCTGACATCTACACCTTCATAGGGGACGGAAATCTCGAAGTTGGGCAACCGTCAAAAGAAGAGAAAAAGAAGATGCGCCCTAAAAAAGAAATAGTAAAGCTCGCTCAAAGCCGTATCGGAGAAGGTGGGTACGATATTCTCCACAACAACTGCGAGCATTTTGTCAACGAATGTGTTTTTGGTGAGTCTTACAGCAGTTTCCTAGACGAAGCCAGAGCACGCATACGCTCAAAGCTCAATAAATCTCAAGACTAATTTACTAATAAACGCAAAAAAAGACAAGCAGTTTTTGCTTGTCCTTTATCAGTAAACAATATTAATTACGTAATCTTCGATATAGTGACTTTCACTATAAAGCTTTAGTGTATTTACGCTATGCAGGTCAGTAATGCCTGTGCGGATTTTCTTGAACCACGCTTCTTTCTTTGTCCATACCCCAAAGAATCTTCTGAGCACGTCCGTATCTTCAACTTTTTCACTAAAACAGTCTATACTTTTGTCTGACAGTACAAACCTGACTTCTTCATCAACGCAGACTCTGTCAATCAATTTAGTGAATATCGGTTTTATCTGCTCTACGTCTATACCGACTTCTTGCTCACTTATTGCACACACAACGAGATCGTTGCAGTGAGCTATGCTGACGTTGAGCGTGGAGTTTTCAAGAAGTGGTTCCCCTTTTTCACCGACTAAAAGTTGTGATTCAATGTTGTACTCATCAGACAGTAGCTTTTTGATTAACATCTCACCTAGGAGAGAGCGCTTTTTGTCTTCTTCTCGTTTGTATCGGTCTACTCGTGCTTTTCTTGATGGCGACAACTCAGTATATGCTTTATTGAATTTCTTTTCATCATATTGGCTTATGTAGCCGTATGACCATTTCATATTGTCGCCTCCTTTAAAATACTTACTTAAAATAGTCCATCACGCAGTGTATGTGCTCACTTATAACATCATCTGTAGATGTGAGTATAGCGTGCTTGGAGTTTTTCTGTACAATAATCTCGCATGTACTACAGTTTTTTGCAAAATCGTAGTGCGGTTTCGATTTTACAACAGTGTCGTTTTGCGCTGTAATGAGCAGTATAGGGGTCTTTATTTTTGACACCACCCTAGGCTTTTGGATATGGAGTTCAAAGCTGAGCATAGCATCAACCCAGCCCAGTGACATCGGGGTTGTCTGGTAACAACGGTTGTTGCATCTTAAGCTCAGATTATGCTCAAATCTGCTTTTGCTCTCGTCGTTTGAATTCTCTATCTTGTGTTCAGGGTTGAATTCTTTAGAACCTTTGAACCATCTCTTCGGACCTATCAGTATAGACATAAACTTTATACCGAATTTTGCAAAGCCTACTGATACATTTCCGATATCTACCTGAAACAGCGGTGCTGATAATATGGCTTTGCTAATAACATCTGTGTGTTGTGACAGATAGTCAGCAGCAACTCCGCCACCCATAGAATGAGCGTACAGATAAATTGGCTTATCATCAGCCGGTTTAACGATTTTTTCAATCAATAAATCAAGGTCTTTTGTGTACTGACGAAAGCTCTTTACATGGATTAATATATCCTTCTTTGTCATACGGTCTGACTTTCCGTGACCTCGCTGGTCATATAAGAATACATTGTAGCCCATATTGAGGAAATAAGTAGTAACCTCGTAGTATTTCTTAGTGAATTCACTCAGTCCGTGTACAATGACTACTGAGCCTTTGCTGTTTTCACACAGAAAGTACTCGTAATATATTTTCAGTCCATCGTAGGCTTCCATATAGCCTTCGTGACGATATTTATCAAGTATAGAATTCATATTCTCTGCAAAAAGACTAAACTGACTTTCTTTAACAAATTTCAGTTCGTAACTTGGAGTGTAACGCATTATATGCTCCTTAGGTAATGTGATTATAAATTTAGAAAAGTGGTGATAATAATGACAGCTATCAAAAAGAAATCAAAGCTAAAAAGGATATCGGTCATTATTGTTGCTGTATTACTTATTTTTATTACTGTATCTATGGTAGTAACAAAAATCGTATATGACAGTGTTTTTGTGCGATACGATGGGACAATCTCAGTAACTGAAGAGCCCCTGAAACAAATAGTAAGTAATCGCGAAAACAAAGTCTACTACTCAGGCGAAAACAAGCTAAGCGGTTATCTGTATCGTTGTGAATCAAGCAATGATAACAACACGCTTGTGGTAGTTGCTCCCGGTCACAACAGTAGCGCTGACAACTATCTATGGCAGATAAAAAGTCTGCTCGACTACGGATGGTCAGTGTTCGCCTTTGATTCAACAGGCAGTTGCAACTCTGAGGGAGACAGCCAAATGGGCTTCCCACAAATACTGAGTGATCTTGACTCCACCATTAAATATATTGAAAAAAATGATCGCTTCGGATATAATGAAATAGTGTTGTTCGGCCACAGCAAAGGCGGCTACGCTGCGTGTTGCGCGCTCAGTTACGATTACGACATCTCTGCGGTTGTGTCAGTAAGCGGTGTTAACAGCGCTATGGAGGGCGTGATCGGCCTGTCTACACAGCATGTCGGCTTTCTAGCCTATGGCAACTATGGATTTTTATGGTTATATCAGGCTATGCTTTTCGGCAGCGACACACTCAATATGTGTGCTGATGAGGAAATCTCACAAAGCAATGTTCCTGTTATGGTAATCCACGGCAATAACGATGAGTTAATACCGATGGACAAGTTCTCGATCATCTCTTACAGCGACGAAATTGAAAGTGACAACGTCACATATTATGTCTGCGATAAAGATGACCAGAACGGACACACAAATCTGCTGTTCGATAAAGACGGCACAGCAAACGATGAGTTAATGGAAGAGATAAACACCTTCCTTGAACAAAACACAGATAATTAATGAGGGTTTAGTAAATGGATGTGGTTCTGATTCCGGCATATCAGCCGGATCAACATTTAGTCGAGCTTGTAGAAGAGCTAAAAGGCAGAAACTACTCGATACTGGTAGTTAACGACGGAAGTGGCAGTGCTTTTGACAGTGTTTTCACACAAGTAGAAAAACACGCTACTATAGTATCACACAAAAAGAATATGGGCAAAGGTGCCGCACTTAAGACGGGTATGAAATATATCCGAGAAAACATCAAAGAATGCGAGCACTTCATCACCTGCGACGCTGACGGTCAGCATAAGCCGGATGATGTAGACAGAGTGCGTGATACTTTGAACAAAGGCGAAAAGTTTGTACTCACTGTAAGAAAACGCAGAAGAAAAATCCCGTTTAAATCAAAAATCGGCAACAATCTTTCTCGTTTTATCTATGCACTTCTGACTAATCGCTATCTGCCTGATAATCAGTCGGGATTAAGAGGCTTTTCTATTACACATATCGACTGGTTGATAGAAGTAGAAAAAGATAACTATGACTATGAGATGAACGTGCTGTATTATGCGGCTAAACGCGGTGCAAAAATCACACCACTACTGATCGATGCCATATACATAGACAACAACCAAGCATCACATTTTAACCCTATTGCAGATACGCTGAAAATCTACCGCAGTTTGTTCTATCTTGCACGCGGAGCTTTTCTATCATTTATACTCAGCGAAGTGCTGGTACTCATAGCTTCGATATGGGTAGGTTACGATTACATAGCAGTCTCTATCCCGGTTACTGCGGCATTTTCTGTACTTACAAATATGCTGCTCGACAGATTCTGGATATTTAGGAAAAATCGCTACAACGATTATCTCAACACGATTATCTATACGATAGTCCACTACTTCTTCTATATGCTTGGGTGTATACTCATCATGTACTCGTTGACAGGTATAAGCCTTTTCCTAGCATTCAATATATGCTTCTTAATAGGCATACCTCTGAGGTTTTACCTGCACAAGGCTATTTATGTAGCGACATATACTTTTGACTAAAGTACTATAAGAGTCAGAACCTCAGGCTAAGCCAGAGGCTTGAGTAAGCCCTATAAGGGCATCTTA
>JAUMXP010000145.1 GCA_030529125.1 Eubacteriales bacterium
CACCTGACAGAAGCTGAAAAGCCAATGGACCCTCATATGGCTCAGTACGCAGCTCGTTTGTTTAATAAAGTTTACGCACAGTATCTTTCTGATAACGATTGCTACTTCGCTTTAGTTCCTGATAAGTACAGGTACCTGACTGATAACAAAAAAGAATATGATGAATTTTATGATTATTTCGCATCTGAATTAACTTTTGCAAAACATCTGAATCTATATGAGCTTCTTGATAAAAACGATTACTACAAGACAGATATTCACTGGCGACAGGAATGCTTGCTTGATGTAGTAAAGGATATTTATGGGGCTATAGGCAAAGAGCACGACGGTAAGTACAATGAGTTTATTGCCGACACTTCTTTCAAGGGTAATTACGTAAATCGTACAGAAATGGAAGTAGAGCGTGAAAATCTGATATTCTTAACAAACGATACAATAGATAGTCTGAAAATTGAAGAAGAGAATATTGAAGTCTACGATTTTGGCAAACTAGCAACTGATGAGATGTACGATTTCTTCTTGAGCGGTAACCAGCCTGTTGTGCATATCAAAAATCCCACAGTTAAGACAAAAGATAGATTGATAATATTCAGAGATTCATTTGCATGCTGTTGATTTCAAGGATGCTGATGTACTGTTTTTATACAGCACAACACTGCTCAACAGCTCATTGTCTATGAGATAAAACAAGTCGTAACCTTAGTGGTTGAAAAATTTGCACAGATAAGATATAATAGCTCTGTATTAAGGAGTTGGTAATATGAAAAAAATTATAGCAATAATACTTGCGTTGCTATTAATCGGCGCAACATTAATAATCGTTTTGACATCATGCGAAGATACTGAGGAGCATATCATCAATACATTCGAAGACAATTCTGACAAATCTCCGCAGGAAATAGCTCAGATTCTGACTGAAGACGAGCAGTTTCCGTTTGACTGCTTTATCGAAGATGTTTTCGAGGGCTTACTAAAGGGCTTTGACCGTCAGATTGCAGGCTTTGTCAATGCTGTTGTGCTTCAAAGCGAAGATCCTATAAATCCGTTTATTTCATACATTTTTGAACTTGACGAAGACACGGATGTAGATAAATTTGTTGATGAAGTGACACATGCGGCTCAGAAAGACTGGAACCCATACGGTGAAGCTGACGAGGTTATCGTAGAGACTGATGGCGACAAAGTAATCGTTATCATCACACCTGAAGACTTTGTTCCACCAACACAGCCTACTGAGGAAGAGATGGTAGTACACGGCGATGAGTTCGATGTATCTGCTGATGACTTTGATGTATTAGATTAAAAAATCATATTTTACAGCACGGTGAAAATCGTGCTGTTTTTTTGTGTTTTCAGGGTTGAAAATGTAATATTAAAGGACTATAATATCCCTTGGTGTTTTTAAGGTAGGGGATATGATGACACGCAAAAATGATGCGAAAAAAGCGTTTGTTGCTACGCTTCCGGTACTCGCAGGATACCTAGCACTCGGCTTTGGATTCGGTGTGCTTCTGAGTACTAAGGGCTTTGGAGCTATATGGGCGTTGTTTATGAGCGTAACGATGTTTGGCGGATCGATGCAGTATGCTGCAGTTGATTTTCTTGCTGATGAAATCAGCTTGGTTTCTGCGGCAGTTATGACACTGATTATAAATGCACGTCACCTTTTCTACGGCATTTCGCTGCTGGATAAATATAAAGGCGTCGGAGCTAAAAAGATATATATGATTCACGCACTGACTGACGAAACCTATTCGCTGGTTTGTTCTGACGAGATTGCTAAAGGAGTAGAGAACAAGCATTTCTACTATTTCCTTATTTCTCTGTTTGATCATATCTACTGGATAGCCGGTTGTACTCTGGGCGCTGTGTTTGGTACTAATGTCAGCTTTAACAGTGAGGGTATCGACTTTGTGTTGACGGCACTGTTTTTGACGATATTTGTAGAGCAGTGGATGAGCTCGAAGAACCACACTTCAGCTATTATCGGTGTTGTAGCTGCTGTAGTGTGTACTGTGATTTTTCACGATAATATGCTTATTCCGACTATGGTGCTGATTTTAGTAGCACTTGTTGTTTTACGCTATGTAAGGAGGGATAAGCATGACTTATAATTCTACTTTACATTGCATATTATTGGTGCTTGTTATGGCGGTTGTATCGTTCTTGCTTAGAGCTTTTCCGTTTATTCTTTTTTCAGGTAAACGCGAAACTCCTAAGTTTGTTATCTATCTGGGTAAGGTGCTGCCGTTTGCTATTATCGGTATGCTTGTCGTTTACTGCGTTAAGGATATGAATTTTACTGCAGTAGCAAACTTTCTGCCATATATAATCGCTGGTGCGGTGGTTGTTGTGCTCCACGTGTGGAGAAGAAATACTCTGCTATCAATAATAGCAGGAACACTGAGCTATATGGCTCTCGTACAATTTGTTTTCTAAATAAAAAAGGGCACTCGGTTTTCCGAGTGCCCTTTAGTATTAAACTTTAGTTAGACCGAATGTTTCTAATAAACCAAATGCATCTAGCAATGAGAAAGCAAGGATAAGAACAATACAGATCGGAGCTATATATTTAATCATAATCTTAAACAACCAACCACGCTTGAATTTCTTACCATCGATTTCAATCTCATCAATAAGTGTCTGTGGCTTGATAACATAACCGATGAATATACAAGTAATGAAAGCAACAATCGGCATAAGAATATTGTTAGCGAAGATATCAAACATATCGAGAATACCTTTACCTGCAATATTGAAGCTTTTCCAAATACCGTTGCCGAGGGAAGAAGGAATGCCTAAAAGAACACAGCCTACAAATACAACTAAGCAGGTGAACTTTCTGCTCCAACCAAATTTATCTCTAAAGATAGAAACAACGGTTTCCATAAGAGAGATAGAAGATGTAAGCGCTGCTAATAGAACAAGCAAGAAGAATGCTGCACCAATGATATCGCCTGTGACACCACCGATACCATCGAAAATATGAGGTAATGTGGCGAACATAAGGGTTCCACCCTTAGTGCCGATGCTACTTGGATCAACAGCAAAAACAGCAGGGATGATCATAAGACCAGAAAGGAATGCAACGCCTGTATCAAAAATCTCGATCTGTTTAACAGAAGAGTTGATGCTTACATCCTTTTTCATATATGAACCATAGGTTATCATAATACCCATAGCAAGACTCATTGAGTAGAACAGCTGACCCATGGCAGCAAGTACTGTTGTTTCTGAAAATTTGCTGAAATCAGGCAGTAGGTAATACTTAACACCATCCATAGCACCTGGCAGGAACATAATGTAAACAGTAATGCCGATGGTAAGTGCAATAAGCAGAGGCATCAAAAATTTGCTGACTTTCTCGATACCTTTTTCAACGCCAAATAAAACAATCAGCGCAGTAGCACCAAGAAAAAGCATGAACCAGCCGATAGGTTCAAATGTACTGCCAATAAAGTCTCCGAAATAATTTTCAGTTGTAGCAGCCGCACTGCCCTGACCGCTTGCATAAACGAAGAAGTACTTAGTAACCCAACCACCGATAACAGAGTAATAAGGGAGTATAAGCATCGGAACGATTGCTGCAAGTACACCGACAAAAGCATACTTTTTGTTCAGTGCACCGAAAGCTTCGATAGCACTTTTGCCAGTTTTTCTACCAAGTGCAATCTCACCGCACATCAGCGCAAAGCCAAATGTAAGAGCAAGGATAAGGTAAACAAGCAGGAAAATACCACCACCATGTTCGGCGGCTAGATAAGGGAAACGCCAGATGTTTCCAAGACCGACAGCAGATCCGGCAGCCGCAAGGACAAAGCCTATCTTACCGGAAAATGTGCTTCTTTTCGTATTTTGCATTATTTAACTCCTCTCACACAAATTATACCCCTAAATGACTATTAATCTGTGTATTATACAAAATTCAGATATTTATTATATCATAGATGATTAAATCATTTCAATATTTTTGTACAAAAAATAATGGGTTTATAACCATAATTTTACATATTTTATCCGAAACACTATATATTGTTATAGAGTTTAAACATATATATTTTGGTTTAAGGAGGTCGGA
>JAUMXP010000146.1:0-810 GCA_030529125.1 Eubacteriales bacterium
ATGCTTCCGAGAAATATTTTTCAAGGTTATGATAGGTATTTACCATATATTTTAAATAATAAATATACATTGTTTGATTATACAGGAAAATGTCATGTGTTTTTAGAGGATTTAAATGAATTCAGAGATACAATAAATTCCACAAGAAATGATTATGTAAGGATATGTGAGACAATTCAGGAAACAATAGGTATTTTAGGAAAAACTTATGATATTGTAATGAATTCAGAACAAGCTGAAGATTTATGTGAGAGCTCCTCTCGTAATATTGTGTATGTTGACAAATTTTTAGCAGATAGGAAAAATTGTGAAATATTACAATTTCCTTGCAGAAGTACAGATCCCTTTGGCGGAAATTTGCAGATGTTGCTTGATTCCGTACAGGAGCTTGCCGCAAATAACTACACTACACTGCTTGTGACCGATAGTGAAGGAAAGAAAAACAGATTTTTAAGCTTGCAGGAAGAAAAAGTGATACCAAGAACAGTAAAAATAATGGTTTCAAAGCATGGTCTTTCTTCAGGATTTATATGCGATGATATAAAATTTGCAGTTTTTTCAGATGATTCTTTATTTAAAAGAGAACGTATTGCTTCAAGAAAAAAGCTAAAAGGAAAACCGGTAGCCAATTTTGCGGAAATAGAATCCGGAGACTTAGTGGTACACGAAGTTCACGGAGTAGGACGTTTTGAAAAAATAGAAACTGTGGAAATAGATGGTATACGAAAGGATTATATAAAAATAAATTACCGTGATGATGGAGTATTGTATGTTCCAACACCACAGTTGGATAGTATTCAAAAATATATA
>JAUMXP010000146.1:820-4073 GCA_030529125.1 Eubacteriales bacterium
TTAATCCAAAATTAAACAAACTTGGCTCTGCAGAATGGAATCGCACAACAGCCAAAGTAAAAGAATCCTTGAGAACTTATGCAAAGGAATTAGTTGAGCTGTATGCCAGACGGTCAAAAATTAAAGGATACGCATATTCACGTGATACAGTATGGCAAAATGAATTTGAAGAATATTTTCCTTATGAGGAAACAGATGACCAATTAAGATGTACGGAGGAAATTAAAGCGGATCTTGAAAAAGACCATCCGATGGAGCGCTTACTATGTGGAGATGTAGGCTACGGAAAAACGGAGGTTGCTCTCAGAGCAGCGTTTAAAGTAGTATGTGATGGAAAACAAGTTGCATTTTTAGTACCAACAACAGTTTTAGCACAGCAACATTATAAAAATTTCGTAGAAAGATTCAGCAAATTTCCGGTAAAAATAGATTTTTTGTGCAGATTTCGCACAAACGCAGAGAAAAAAAAGATTTTAAGCGAGCTGGAAACGGGTAAAATAGACATTCTTGTGGGAACTCACAGTATTATCAAAGGGAATGTCAAATTTAAGGATTTAGGGCTTGTTATTATTGACGAAGAACAGAGATTTGGCGTAATGCATAAAGAAAAGTTGAAAAAAGACAGACCGGAAGTGGATATTCTTACACTTTCAGCAACGCCAATACCAAGGACATTACACATGTCACTTTCAGGAATAAGAGATATAAGTTTACTGGAAGATCCTCCACAGAACAGACATCCCGTTCAAACGTATGTGGCAGAATGGGAGCCCGGTATGATCAAAAATGCTATTTACAGAGAAATGGGCAGAAAAGGCCAAGTCTTTTATTTATACAATAAAGTAAAATCTATAGAAGAAAAAAGAAGACAGCTGCAGGAAATTATTCCGGA
This sequence comes from Eubacteriales bacterium, assembly GCA_030529125.1. Taxonomy (GTDB): domain Bacteria; phylum Bacillota; class Clostridia; order Oscillospirales; family Acutalibacteraceae; genus Ruminococcoides. Next base: position 1,713 of record JAUMXP010000146.1, read on the forward strand.
GGCAAGAATAGCAGTAGGACACGGGCAAATGGGAGAAAGAGAACTTGAAGCTATCATGGAGGCCTTTTACAGGGGAGAATACGACGTTCTTTTGTGCACTACAATAATTGAATCAGGTCTGGATATGCCCAATGTAAACACGATTATAGTTGAAGAAAGTGACCATATGGGACTGGCACAGCTTTACCAAATACGAGGCCGTGTAGGACGTTCGGGAAAAACTGCGTATGCGTATATAACGTATAAAAAGGATAAAACACTTAATGAAAATGCAGAAAAAAGATTGCGTACTATCAGAGATTTTACGGAATTTGGCTCAGGCTTTAAAATTGCCCTGCGTGATTTGGAAATACGTGGTGCAGGAAGTGTTTTGGGAGAAAGACAGCACGGACAGCTGGCCATTGTGGGATATGACACATATTGCAAACTTTTAAGCGAAGTTGTAGAAGAAGAATCAGGCAGTATTCCGGAGGAAAAGATACAAGTAAGCGTTTATTTTTGTGTGGATGGCTATATAAGTCCCGAATATATTGCAGATGAAGAGGCACGCCTTGAAATTTACCAAAAAATTTCGCGTGTTGAAACCGAAAATGATGCGTATGAGATTACGGATGAGCTGATTGACAGGTACGGAGATGTGCCGCAAAATGTTGAAAATCTTATTAAAATATCAAGAATAAGATATGTTTGTTCAAAATGCGGTATAAGTTCTGTGATAGAAAAAAAGGACACTGTCCAATTTATGGTAACATCAGACAGCAAAGCTTTTTACGCAATAATAAAAAACATGGCAAGTGGTACAGATTTTATGGCAAAATACGGTGCTCGTATTAAGTTTATACCGAGTGATGAGCCGTATTTATCATATAAACTTAAGGGAAAGGATAGCTTAGACGAAATTTTATGTTTTGTTAGTGACATTTTTAAATTTTTGTATATTAGTCAATGATGTGACACCTAAAATATAAAATAAAAAACGATATGATAATATGAAAGTTAATCGTAAATAAGTAGTTGTTATACTAAATCTTAGTCCGCTTAATAACTCTTTATCTACAGAGGCATAGCTTGTCAAGGGTGCAAAGCACCATTCTATGGCGTGCCCTTGAAAAGGTATGCCTTTGTAGATATTATTAAATAAGCGGAATAAGAATTGTTACGATTCAAGTTCAAGCCGTTTTTGTAATGGAGATTTCCATCCTAGTACTTGCATAGGGATTCTGTTTGAACGATATAGATATCGTTTCATTTGTGTTTTTAAATCTTCATAAGAGTAGAAATTTAAAAAATTGTAAAAGCGTTCTTGATCGTTTCTGTGACTTCGCTCGACTTTTCCGTTGTGCTGTGGAGTTCTGGGACGGATGAGTTTATGCTCGATTTTAAGTTCGTTGCATAGTGTATCGAGAGGATGCGTTCGCTTTGTTTTTTTAGCGTGCGTAAATTCACTTCCGTTGTCGGTTTGAATGATCTGAGGAATATAGCCAAAGTGGTCAATACATCGTTTTACAAAATCTATAGTGGAATAGCTGCTTTGTTCCATGTATGGATATATAAAACGTTCTCTGGAAGCTTCGTCGAGCACAGTGTATTGATAGAACTTTTGGGGAATATTGCCAGTATAGCAGATAGTTGGCACGTATTTTACATCCATTTGCCATTTGACTCCTAACTCTATGGGTGTGTCGTATGGTTTTGGTTTGCTCATTTTTTTAGTAGACGGAGTTTTAGAAGAATAACCTAATCTTACAAACACCCGATAGAGTGAACCGGGATGTCTTGAGTATCCTTTTTCAGTACGGAGTTTACCATAAAGCTCACATACAGAAATATGTGGATTACGACGATGAAGATCACGAATCCATTTGATTTCTTGTTCGGTATGAGCATTAGGATGTGGCGACTTAGGTCGGTGTGACTTGTCAACCAAGGATTCTTTGGTTCCATCAAACTTCTTGTTCCAACGCATCAATGAGGATTTAGAAATATGATAGCGTCGGCAGACGAAGCTGATAGAACAGCCACTGCGATAGAGTTTAGTGGCATAAAATTTTGTTTCAAGTTTATGTGGCAAATATCGTTGTAAATGTGGTATAGTATTCATGGCGATTGGGCTCCTTTTTGGATTTGTTTTTTGTGGTGATTAACATTCTAATAGTTCAATCGCTTTTTGTATAGACTAAAAGTCTCACATCAATTGTAACACTACAGTACCAAATATTCGTTATAAAATTTTGCGTTTCATTTTTTCTGTATGTGTGGTAAAATTAAATTCGTATGTATACAAGGCAGAGCCGAAAGGAGAATTTGTTCTTTATGAAAAAATACGACTATCTTATTGTAGGAAGCGGACTTTTCGGAGCC
>JAUMXP010000147.1 GCA_030529125.1 Eubacteriales bacterium
AGCCTATGGGCTTTAAACACACGGGTATTTTCCCTGAACAAGCAGTTAACTGGGACTTTGCGTCGGATATTATTAGAAACGCTGACAGACAGCTTAACGTGCTCAACCTTTTCGGTTACACAGGTTGTGCTACTTTAGCTTGTCTTGATGCAGGCGCTAAGGTATGCCACGTAGATGCGTCTAAGGGTATGGTGCAGTGGGCTAAGGAAAACGCAGTTTCCTCAAACCTTGCTGACAAACCTGTCAGATGGCTTGTTGATGACTGCATGAAGTTTGTAGCCAGAGAACAGCGCAGAGGCAATAAATACGACGGCATCATTATGGACCCGCCATCATACGGTCGTGGACCGGGCGGTGAAGTATGGAAGCTAGAGGAACAGTTATATTCTTTCTTAGAATTATGCTCTACTATTCTGTCTGACGATGCCCGCTTCTTTATCCTCAATTCGTACACCACAGGTCTGCCACCGTCAGTTATGGAGTATATGCTGTCTACTATTATCGTCAAGAAGTTTGGCGGTACAGTATCTTCTTCTGAAATCGGCTTACCTGTTACAGATTCTAAATTGATTTTACCTTGCGGCAGTACCGCAATATGGAAAAAATAAATTAAATCGGAGACAATATGGATTTTATTACAGCAAATAACGTAACCTTCTCTTATATTGACGAAGACGAGCAACAACTTAATACTGAAAATGTCAAGCAAGTACTTGATGACATCTCTTTTACAGTGAAAAAGGGTGAGTTCGTTGCGTTACTGGGTCACAACGGCTGTGGTAAATCTACTGTCGCCAAACACCTCAATGCAATGCTCCTGCCGACAGGCGGTATGGTGTATATCGACGGCATCGACACTAAGAACGAAGACGAAGACTTTACTATCAGAAAAAAGGTAGGTCTGGTGCTTCAGAATCCTGACAACCAGTTAGTTGCTAGCGTTGTTGAGGAAGACGTAGCCTTTGGCCCTGAGAACATCGGTGTAGAGCCTAAGGAAATCAGACGCAGGGTTGACCTTGCGCTCAAAGCCGTTGATATGTATGACTATCGTCATCAGCCACCACACAAGCTGTCAGGTGGTCAGAAACAGCGTGTAGCTATCGCAGGCATTATTGCGATGCAGCCTCAGTGCATCGTGCTCGACGAGCCTACCGCTATGCTCGACCCAAAGGGCAGAGATGAGGTTATGAACACTATCAAAAAGCTCAACAAAGAGCTTAATATCACTATAGTTTTGATCACTCACTATATGAACGAGGCAGTAAGCGCTGACAGAGTTATCGTTATGGATGAAGGCAAGATTCTGATTGATGGCACACCACAGAATGTGTTCTCTCAGGTAGAGCTTTTAAAGCGTCATCGACTCGATGTACCTCAGGTTACTGAGCTGTGCTACAATCTGCGTTCATGCGGTGTTGAGATTGACACACTCTGTCTGCATACTGACGAGTGTATAGAAAAGCTACTGGAGGTGCTGAGATGAGTACCATCAGAGTAGAGAACCTGTGCTGTACCTATGGAGCTAAAACTCCGTTTGAACAGCACGCAGTCAAGGATGTTTCTTTCACTATTGAAAGCGGAGATTTCGTCGGACTTATCGGCCACACAGGCTCAGGTAAATCCACCTTAGTCCAGATGCTCAACGGACTTATCAAGCCAACATCAGGCAACGTCTACGTTGACGATACCGATATATGGGCTAAGCCTAAGGAAATACGCAAAGTAAGATTCAAAGTAGGTCTTGTTTTCCAGTATCCTGAGTATCAGCTGTTCGAAGAAACTGTCGCTAAGGACATCGCGTTCGGACCTACTAACATGGGACTAGATGAACATCGAGTGAAAGAGCGTATCGACAAAGCCGCTAAATTTGTCGGCTTGTCTAAAGACCTGCTAGATAAATCCCCGTTTGATTTATCAGGCGGTGAGAAACGTCGTGCGGCTATCGCAGGCGTTATCGCTATGGACCCTGATATTCTGATTCTTGACGAACCTACAGCTGGTCTTGACCCTGTAGGACGCAACGTCTTGTTATCTCAGATTTCTCAATATCAGAAATCACGCAAGAACACAGTTATCTTAGTATCACATTCTATGGAAGATGTTGCGCGTGTTACCAACAAAGTTATGGTTATGAACAAGGGCGAGATGGCTATGTTCGACCATACGCAGAAAGTATTCGCACGCTCAAAAGAACTCACATCTATGGGACTGAGAGTTCCTCAGGTCACACGTGTTATAGATGCACTGCGAAGCAAAGGCATTGATCTGCCTGAGGGTATCCTGACAGTTGACAAGGCTGTTTATGAGATTACCGAACTCCTTAAAAAGGAGGGCAGACTGTAATGAGAGATATAGCTTTTGGTCAGTATTATCCTGCAAACGGTATACTCCACAGACTTGACCCACGTGGCAAGATACTGATGCTCATAACATTTTTAGTGCTTGTATTCTGCACATCTAACTACTACGCACTCTCAGTTATAGTAGCGTCGGTTGCGTTGATAGTTATGTTGTCCAAAGTCCCTGTGCGACTGTATTTTAAGAGTCTGAAGATGATTGTTTTCATCATCATTTTCACCTCGATTCTTAACCTTTTCTACGCCACAGGCGAGGTTGTGTGCGAGTTCTGGATATTCAAGATTACGCGCGAAGGCATCAACAACGCTGTCTTTGTCTGTGTTCGTATTATCTGTCTGATTTTTGTCAGCTCTACGCTTACGTTCACTACTTCTCCGACTGATCTGACAGATGCTCTTGAGCGCTTGATGAAACCGCTCACTATTTTCCACGTAAAGGTACACGAGATTGCAATGATGATGACTATTGCGCTGAGGTTTGTACCACTATTATTAGAAGAAACCGATAAAATCAGATCTGCGCAGAAAGCCAGAGGTGCCGACATGGAGTCGGGCAATCTCATACAGCGTATCAAAGCGCTGATACCTGTGCTGATTCCGCTGTTTGTGTCTGCTTTCAGACGCGCTTATGATCTGGCGGTTGCTATGGAGTGCCGTTGCTACCACGGTGGAAAGGGTAGAACAAGAATGAAGTCACTCCATTTTATTAAACGAGATTATATTACATTTTTAGTAGTATTACTTATAATTTCCGGAGTTGTGTTATGCAATGTATTTCTACCTCAGGTAGCGAGATAAGAAACTTAAAAATCACAATTTCATATTCCGGCAAAGACCTCCACGGCTGGCAGATACAGAAAAACGCTATGACTGTACAACAGCATTTTCAAGAAGCAGTAAAGCAGGTGTTAGGCTTAGTGCCTGATATTAAGGGCTGTAGCCGTACTGACACAGGAGTCCATGCTAATATGTACGTCATCTCAATGAAGACTAATCATAAGATTACCTGTGAACGTCTAAAAGCAGCCCTAAACCGCTATCTGCCACTTTGCATTGTTGTAAACGATGTATGCGAGGTTGATATTGACTTCCACGCTCGCTACAGCGCTAAGGGCAAACGCTACGTGTATAAGATATTAAATACTGAAGTCAGAGATCCATTCTGCGATGGCTATGCGCTCCACTACAGGTACCCTATAGACGTAGATATGCTAAACTCAGCCTCTCAGGCGTATGTCGGCAAACACGACTTCACCTCGTTTTGCACACTTGATAAACGAGAGATGGGCGATATGTGCCGTACAGTCAAGAGTTTCTCAGTAAGGCGTGAAGGCAAATTTGTATATATGACAGTTGAAGCCGATGGCTTTTTATATAACATGGTCAGGATTATGGTAGGCACATTACTCAAAATCCAGCAAGGCAAACTAAGTGCCGACTCTATCCCTGACATCATCGCACAAAAAAACCGCAAAGCAGCCGGCCCTACAGCTCCACCTTGCGGATTGTATTTAGACGAAGTATTTTATTAATTTAAGGTGTATTTATGAAAGATAAAGACTACCGCTTTAATAGTGATGAGAATATGACTGATGTTAACGCTTCTACACAGCCTGACAGTGCTCAGTCTGAGCAGTACTACGATGTCGAGCATGTAAGCAAGGAAGACACAAGTCTGTCTACAGACACTACTGACACT
>JAUMXP010000017.1 GCA_030529125.1 Eubacteriales bacterium
CTGTGATCCAACCATAGCGGCATTATCGCCACACAAAGAAAGCTGTGGCATATAAAGTTTGAAGCCGTTTTCTTTGCACTCACGCTCAAGCTCACTGCGTAAAAGTGAGTTTGCAGACACACCGCCTGCAGTTACTAAGGTTTTGACCCCCAAGTCTTTAGCCGCCAGAATAAAGTTCTTTGTAAGACAAGAAACAACTGCTTTTCTAAAACTTGCACAAACATCTTTGACCGGTACTTCCTGCCCTCTCTGCTCAAGGTTGTGGATTATATTGATCACTGCAGTCTTAAGCCCTGAGAAAGAAAAATCATACGGTGCATCATCGACCTTAGGATGTGGCAATATAAAGGCACTATCATCGCCTTCTTGTGCAATTTTATCGAGCATAATACCACCCGGATACGGTATACCCATAGTACGTGCTGCTTTGTCAAACGCTTCGCCTGCGGCATCGTCGCGTGTGCGACCGATGATACGCATCTTTGTATAGCTTTCGACCATAACAATGTGGCTGTGTCCGCCAGATACTACAAGACATAAGAAAGGTGGTTTTAATTCTTTGTGCGAAATATAATTAGCAGCTATGTGGGAACGTAGATGGTGTACAGGCACAAGCGGTTTGTTAGTCGCAAGTGACAGACCTTTAGCAAAATTCACACCGACAAGCAACGCACCAATAAGACCAGGTGCATGTGTAACCGCAATCGCATCAATATCATCAAGCGTAGTGTCAGCTTCTTTTAATGCGTTTTCAACTACTTGACAAATAGCTTCAGCGTGTCTGCGTGATGCAATCTCAGGCACAACACCACCGTAGAGCTTGTGTTCTTCAACCTGTGACGCAATAACAGAAGACAGCACCTCTCTGCCATCTTTCACAACCGCTGCGGCTGTTTCGTCACAACTGCTTTCAATAGATAAAATTCTCATACTATTCCTCTAAATTATAAATACTTAGTCATAAGTACAGCATCTTCAGTAGGTTTGCTGTAATAGTTTTTTCTCACCGCTACAACTTCAAAGTTCTCGCTAAGATAGAACGCCTGTGCGCTCTCGTTTGATGCTCTGACTTCAAGCGTGATAAAGCTCAGGCTCTTCTCTTTTGCAATGTCCATAAGCTTAGTAAACAGAGCTTTCGCAACGCCTTGTCTACGATAGGATTTATCAACTGCAATTAGAAGCAAGCTGCCTTCATCGAGCACAAAATTAAGCACTGCGTAACCGATTACTCTGTCATCACTAAGAGCTACATAACAGCACGAGCTGTCTTTATCAACCTCTGAAGCAAAGCTATCAAAAGACCACGGATGAGTAAAACTGCTGTTTTCAATCTCAACAACACCGCTTAGGTGTTCTTTAGTCATTTTTGAAATAATCATAGTGTATCAATCAACTTATTTATAGCAACAAACAGGTCGTCTGCACATTTTTTATACGCTGCCATATCCCCGCCAAACGGATCAGCAATACCGATATCGATGTCGTATTTATCACTCGGATCTTTTTCTAGTACTCTGATCATCTCAGCAGGTATTCCAAGCGAACCTACGAGCGTAGCCTGGTCATAATTCATAGTTACAAACAAGTCGTACTGTGACAGTTTGACATTTGGCAAAAAACGTGACTTGTGCTCGCTTAAATCGATACCTCGCTGTGCCATAATATCCACAGCATATTTTGCGGCAGAAAGGCCGTTTACAGTAGCTACGCCTGCAGATTCAGCGTGCATATCAAGATTTTTATCACGGCAGATTTTATTGAAAATATATTCTGCCATCGGACTGCGACAGGTGTTACCTGTGCAGATAAAAAGTACATTTTTCATAATTTATCCCTTTGCATCGTACCATGTTTTGCCGACTGATGCTTCAGCCACAAGCGGTACGTTTAGTTTTACTGCGCTTTCCATTTCTTCTTGCAAGAGCATAGCAACTCTCATTGACTCATATGCCGGTGCTTCTACAATCAATTCGTCGTGAACCTGCAGGATAAGTCGTGCTGACAACCCCTCGTCTTTCAGACGTTTATCAACACGCACCATAGCGATTTTTATGATGTCGGCAGCTGTGCCCTGAATCGGAGCATTACGCGCAACACGCTCTCCAAAAGCACGAGTCATATGATTAGACGCTGTAAGCTCAGGCAGATATCTGCGTCTGCCAAAAATAGTCTCAACATAGCCGTCAGCTTTTGCACGCTCAATAATATTCTTCATATACAAGTCAATATCACTATAATGACTCAGGTATGATTTAATGTAATTTGATGCTTCCTTGTTTGTAACACCGATATCTTTAGCCAAAGAGAAAGCACCAATACCATATACAATACCGAAGTTAACCGCCTTGGCTCTGCTTCGCATTATAGGTGTCACCATCTCTAGCGGCATATTGAACACCTGTGAAGCAGTAATTGAATGGATATCTTCATTATCAATGAACGCATCACACATATTCTTGTCACCTGAAATATGCGCTAATACCCTCAGCTCAATCTGTGAGTAGTCGGCATCAATAAGCACACAATCATCTTTTGCAACAAAGAAACGTCTGAGTTCTCGGCCAAGCTCTGTACGCACAGGGATATTCTGTAAATTAGGCTCAGTCGAGCTGATACGACCTGTACGTGTTTCTGTCTGATTGAAAGATGAGTGGATTCTGTTATCCTCCTGCACTACCTTAACAAGCGAATCACAGTAAGTAGACTTAAGCTTTGCAAGTGTGCGGTATCTCAGAATCATAGATATAACGGGGTGGTAATTCACAAGACTCTCGAGTACATCAGCGTTAGTCGAGTAACCACTCTTGGTCTTTTTCTTAGCAGGAAGACCTAAATCTTCAAATAGTGCTACAGCAAGCTGTTTAGGCGAATTGATGTTAAACTCGTATCCTATCTGATCGTAAATCTCACGTTCGAGATTATTAACCTGTAAAGCTATATCCTCGCCATAACGCTTGATGCCATCAACATCAACCATAAAACCGATGTTCTCCATTTTTGCGAGCACGTTAGATAGCGGAATTTCAACATCACACAGTAAAGAGCGCTGAGAGAATTCGTCAATTTTTGTAAGCAACTTGTCTTTGAGCTCACTCATAGCGCCTATAACTGCGTAGTCTTTGTACTGCTCGTCTATATCTGCAAGCACAACATCATACTGCGCACACAACTGCTGTAGGTCGTATGATGATGCGTTAGGGTTGAGCAGATACGCAGCAAGCGTAATATCAAAAGTAAGATTTTTTATTTCAAAACCATTTTTATCTGCGTAAGAAAATAATTCCTTAGAAGAAAATACACTTTTCTCAATCTTCTCATTTTTGAGCACATCTCTAAGCAGCGCTTCGTCGTCACACACTACAACCTTGTCGTTTAAGACGTAGGCTGTTTTTAGCACATTACGCGAGAGTGTATCATCTTCAAAAAACGGATAAATACAAACTTCAGTTACATCGTTTAATTCTTTTGCAGAATTAATATAATCAAGCTCAAGCACTTCTAGTGTCTTCTTCTCTATCTGCGTCTCAGTTGATTCTTCAGTATAGTCGCCGTCGAGATTGAGTTTTTTGATAAGTGAAAACAGCTCAAGCTTGTTCATCATCTTCTGTGCTTGTGCCTTATCGCCCTCACTCACAATATAAGCATCCATATCCGTGTCAACAGGCGCAGTCAGGCATATCTCGCCGAGCATACGCGAAATAAGCGCATTTTCTTTGCTATCAATAAGCTTCTTACGCATATTCTCTTTAATATCAAGCTCATCGATATGTTCGTATATATACTCGACAGTTTTATACTTCAAAATTAAATCTGTCGCACCCTTAGGACCAATTCCAGCCACACCAGGGATATTATCAGATGAATCACCCTGAATTGCTTTTATTTCTATGAGCTCACGCGGTGTAACCCCGTATTCTTCCATAACGGTATCAGGAGTGTAAATCATAGTGCCGTTGAGGTTTTTAGCCAGACGTACAGACACTTTGTCAGACACTAACTGTAAACTATCCCTGTCTCCTGTTGCGATAACACATTCGTCGCCTCTGTCGGCACACGCTTTAGATAATGTGCCTAAGATATCATCAGCTTCATAGCCCTCGCAGGTGACAATTTTATACCCCAGAGCAGTGAGCAAGTCTTTGAGAGGTTGCAACTGCATGTGGAGTTCTTCAGGCATACCTTTTCTATTAGCTTTGTACAGAGTGTACGCCTCGTGTCTGAATGTCTTGGCTTTTAAGTCAAACGCAATAGCCACTGCGTCAGGAGTGGTATCATTCTTTATTTTTTCAAGCATAGTAAGAAAACCGTAAATCGCATTTGTGAACATTCCATCTTTTGTAGTAAGAGGTCTGATACCATAGAATGCACGGTTTAAAATTGAGTTTCCGTCTACAACTAAAAGTTTCATATCTTATACATCACTTCCACTGTAACGCCATTGCGGCGATAAAGTCTAGGTACTCGCTTTGATACTGAGCACACAATCTCGTAGTTTATAGTGTTACCCCACTTAGCTACATCGTCAGGGGTAGGCTCTCCCCCTTTTCCGTTGCCAAAAAGCACGCAAACGTTACCGATTTCAACATCTTCTATATCAGTGACATCGAGCAAGGTCTGATCCATACAGATCCTACCGATAATCTTAGCTTTCTGACCTTTAATATACATATAGCCATCTTTTGCAAAAGCTCTGATGTATCCATCAGCATAGCCTACAGGAACAGTAGCAATTTTCATATCGCGCTCTGCTGTAAACGTTCTGCCGTAGCTGACAGTAGTGCCTTTCTTAATCTCTTTGACATAAGACACCATAGTCTTGAGTCTCATGATAGGCTCAAGCTCTAAACGGTCCTTAAGCTTTGCAGATGGAGAAAGACCATACAGTATAATACCCGCACGTACCATATCAAGCTTCATATCTTTGTGGTCGATTATGGCACCTGAGTTAGAGCAATGAGTCAGTGAAAACTCTACGCCTGACTGTCTGAGCTGTTCTACTGTATAGATAAAAGCATCATACTGCTTTTTAGTAAATTCTGCGCCGTTTTCACACTCGTCAGCAACAGCAAAATGAGTGAAAATACCCTCAGCTATCAGATTTGGTAACTCACAAGATTCTTTTATTTCTTCAATAGAATTATTATCTCTAGGGAATTCCTGACACATATAGCCCAGTCTGCTCATACCGGTGTCACACTTGATGTGGATTTTGCACTCAACACCTGCTTGTACACATTCGCTTGAGAGCATCTTGGCATAATCATTGCCGTATACAGCCTGAGAGATATTATTATCTGCTAAGTCTTTAGCTCGGTTAGCAGGAGTGTAACCCAGAATAAGCATAGGCTCTTTGATACCTGCTTCTCTTAGCTCGAGCGCTTCGTCTAAATTAGACACTGCAAAATAGTCGCAGTTAAGCTCGCTGTATAGCTTTGCAAGCTCCACAGCTCCATGGCCGTAGCCGTCTGCTTTGATTACACAACAGATTTTTGTGTCTTCTCCTATTTGATTTTTAATAGCGTGATAATTTGAAATAGCAGCATCCATATTGATTTCTGCCCATAGTCTTCTAGTGAATATCACACATATCACCCCAGTTTACATATTCCATTATATTATAATATATATGTTTAATTAATACAATACTTTAATTACATAATAAACGCATTATTGCACATTCTAACCTATTGATTTTATTGATTTAATGTGGTAAAATGGTAGTGTGTTTTTTATCAGCAAATACAATTTAATAAATTGGAGGGTATAAAATGACAGAAAAACAAATCATTATTCTTGTTGCTTTCGGTGCATATATGCTTATGATGATCCTCATCGGCGCATTAAGCTCAAAGAACAAGAATAACGAAGACTACTTCCTCGGCGGTCGTGGTCTCGGCAGCTGGACAGCAGCGCTGTCAGCTCAGGCATCCGACATGAGCGGATGGTTACTCATGGGTTTACCTGGTGCTATCTACATAGCAGGTACTGGTGAAGTATGGATTGCTATCGGTCTTTTAATCGGTACTATACTCAACTGGTTCTTGGTTGCTGGCAGACTCAGAAGGTACACTATCAAAGCTAACAACTCGCTGACTATCCCTAGTTTCTTTGAAAACCGTTTCCGTGATAGGACCGGCATACTCAAGATAGTTGCTTCTCTTATCATTATCTTATTCTTTGCGGTTTACACTGCATCTGCGTTCTCATCAGGCGCAACACTTTTTGCAAACGTATTCGGAAAATCAAATCCAACAGGTTTATGCACTATCACTCTTGATACTGAAGGTGCTGACATGTGGTCTAACCTTCACTATACAGTTGAGCAAGCTTCCGACGACAAAGCAAACAAAGTAACAGTTGCTGCTGAAGAAACATCAGCTGAGGGCTATTATCTCGTAGGTACACTCGGTGGCGAGAATAAGTGGCAAACTACAATCGGCGAAGACGGAAAATCACCATACACAGCTGACAGACGTCTCACAACAGGCGGTGACGGTCAGTCGGTTGTTTCTGTAAATTATGAACTTTCAGAAGGTGACGATTTCAGAGTAGTTTACTTTGATGGCGAAAACGTCACTCAGACAGCAACAAGTCAGACTACCAACAACATGTATATTATCGGTCTGACAATCGCTGCTTTCGTTATCCTTCTTTATACATTAATGGGCGGTTTCAAGGCTGTATGCTACACAGACTTTATTCAGGGTATCCTGATGCTTATAGCTATCTTAGCTGTTCCGATTATCGCTTACATCGGTCTTACAGGCGAGTTCGGCAGTCTTTCTAACGCATTATCAGAGCATGGTGTAAACGATTCTGCAGGTTACCTCTCACTTATGAAAGACGGTAACGGCGCTCCTATCTCTTGGAAATCTATTGTTTCTAACCTTGGCTGGGCTCTCGGTTACTTTGGTATGCCACACATTCTTATCAGATTTATGGCTATCAAATCTGACAGAGAAGTTAAGAAATCAAGAGTTATTGCTATCGTTTGGGTTATCCTCTCACTCGGCGCTGCATGTATTCTTGGTTTATTTGCTAGAGGCTTCCTTTCAAATCAGCTCTTTAAAGACAATAGTGAGACAGTATTCATCAAAACTATTCTTCAGATCTTTGATTCTAACTACGTACTCATCTTCATCGGTGGTATCTTCCTCTGCGGTATTCTTGCTGCTATCATGTCTACCGCTGATTCACAGCTTCTGGTTACTGCATCTGCTGTATCAGAAGACATGTACAAGGGCGCTATCAACAAAAAAGCTAGCGAAAAGAGCTCGCTTCGTATCGGCAAAATTGCAGTTATCGTAATCGCTATTATCGCATGGATAATTGCTATGAACCCTAACTCATCAATCATGGATCTTGTATCCAACGCATGGGCAGGTTTCGGTGCTGCATTTGGTCCTGTTGTACTACTCTCACTCTTCTGGAAGCGTTTCAATCTCGCAGGTGCTATCGCAGGTATGGCTACTGGTGCTGGCTTTGTTATCTTCTGGGATTACATCAAATGCACAACAATTATCGAAAACGGAAAAGAAGTTGCTGCAACTTTCGGCACATCAACAGGCATCTACTCACTCGTTATCGGCTTCTTCCTTGCAGCAGCTGTTGCAGTTTTAGTATCACTCATCACAAAAGCTCCTTCAAAGGAAATTCAGGACGAATTCGATGCTGTTAAAACAGTAGAAATCTAATTAACACTATATATAGTATAGTAAATTTTAAAACCGACGTCTTTATGGCGTCGGTTTTTTGTTTTACTTACTTTCATTTTTCGTACTGAGAATATAGAAATACAAGTCTGTAACCAATGCTTTAGCACTTTACTATAGCCACTACATATAGTGGTCAGGTGCTTTTTCTACACAAAATTTAGTTATATTTCCCTATAGAAAATATAACACCCTGTCAATGGATATATTGTACAAATAAAAACTTTTTTATCGTACAAAATACCGATTGATTTTACACTGTGCATCAGCTATACTGTATAAGCACTTTTAGGGTCACCACTATATATTGTATATTCGGACCATATATGTAACAACCATGTAATAAATATAGGAGGAGCACGAACATGATAAATAAAATTGTTAAACGTGACGGTAGAGCTGTTGACTTTGATCTCGACAAAATTGCTCAGGCCATATACAAGGCAGCTCAGGCTATCGGCGGTAACGACTACACCGCAGCTAACGATCTCGCACAGAAAGTTTGTGAATATTTAGAGGCTGAACATAACGAAGAACTCCCTACTGTAGAACACGTACAGGACACAGTAGAGAAGGTTCTCATCGAGAATGGTCACGCTAGAACAGCTAAGGAGTTTATTCTCTACCGTGCAGAACGTACACGTGTCAGAGAAATGAACACAAAGCTGATGAAGATTTACGAAGACCTCACATTCATGTCAGCAAAGGACAACGACGTTAAGCGTGAAAACGCTAACATCGACGGCGATACCGCCATGGGCACAATGCTCAAGTATGGTAGTGAGGGTGCTAAGCAGTTCTATGAGATGTACATCTTAAACCCTAAGCACGCTAAAGCTCACAGAAACGGTGACATCCATATTCACGATCTCGACTTTCTGACACTTACTACTACCTGCTGTCAGATCGACCTTCTTAAACTTTTTAAAGATGGTTTCTCTACAGGTCACGGCTTCATCAGAGAACCTAACGATATCGCATCATATTCTGCTCTTGCTTGTATTGCTATCCAGTCTAACCAGAACGACCAGCACGGCGGTCAGTCTGTACCTAACTTTGACTACGCAATGGCTCCTGGTGTAGCTAAAACATACAGAAAGCTCTACAGAAAGAACATTGAAAGAGCTGTTGAGCTTATCGAAGATATCGAAGACACAACATCAGTTCTCGCCCTTATCTGTGACAAGGCTGAAGAGCTCACAAATGATACTCCTAAGCTTTTAGCCGGCAAAGACTATATGGCTAAAGAGCTCGAGCTCTTAGTAGAAACTTACGGCGAGAAGAGTGCAGGCAAAATCCAGCGTTTTGCATTAAAGCACGCAGAAAAGGAAATCGACCGCGCTACATACCAGGCTATGGAAGCATTGGTTCACAACTTAAACACAATGCACTCACGTGCAGGTGCTCAGATTCCATTCTCATCTATCAACTACGGTACTGACACTTCTCCTGAGGGCAGACTTGTCATCAAGAACGTTATGCTCGCTACAGAAAACGGTTTAGGCAACTCTGAGACTCCTATCTTCCCTATCCACATCTTCAAGGTTAAGGAAGGTGTTAACTACAATGAAGGCGATCCTAACTACGATTTATTCAAGCTTTCATTCAGAGTTTCTGCTAAGCGTCTCTTCCCTAACTATTCATTTATTGATGCTCCATACAACCTTCAGTACTACAAAGAAGGTCACCCAGAAACAGAAATTGCTTACATGGGTTGCCGTACACGTGTTATCGGTAACGTTCACGACCCATCACGCGAAATCACATATGGCAGAGGTAACTTAAGTTTCACATCAATCAACCTGCCACGTCTTGCTATTTTATCTAACAAAAACGTTGACTTCTTCTTTGAACAGCTTGATAGAATGCTCGATTTAGTTATCGATCAGCTCCTTGAGAGATTTGAGATTCAGTGTCAGAAATGCGTCAGAAACTACCCATTCTTAATGGGTCAGGGCATCTGGATTGACTCTGACAAACTCTCCATCGACGACGAAGTAAGAGAAGTGCTCAAACACGGTACACTTTCTTGCGGCTTCATCGGTCTTGCTGAAACACTCAAAGCGCTTATCGGCAAGCACCATGGTGAAACAGAAGAAGCTCAGCGCCTTGGTCTTGAGATCATCGGCTTCATGAGAAAGAAGATGGACAAAGCATCTCAGAAATACAAACTCAACTTCTCTCTTTTAGCAACTCCGGCTGAAGGTCTTTCAGGCAGATTTGTACGCATGGATAAACAACGTTTCGGTGTTATCCCTGGCGTTACAGACAGAAACTACTACACTAACTCTTTCCACATTCCTGTATATTATCAGATCAGTGCTTTCGACAAAATTAAACTCGAAGCACCATACCACAACCTCACTAACGCAGGTCATATCTCATACGTTGAGCTTGATGGTGACCCATCACAGAACTTAGACGCTTTCGAGCAGGTTGTAAGATGCATGAAAGAAGCAGGCATCGGCTACGGCTCAATCAACCATCCAGTAGACAGAGACCCTGTTTGTGGTCACACAGGTATTATCGGCGATGTTTGTCCTAAGTGCGGACGTAAAGAAGGTAGCAGCGGTGTTGGTTTTGAACGTATCAGACGTATCACAGGATATCTCGTAGGTACTGTTGATCGTTTCAACAACGCTAAGCGTTCTGAAGTAGAAGACAGAGTAAAGCACTCACTCGGCGGTAGTGCTCTCTCTGATGCTGAGGCTGTATAATGCCAAAGCTCAGACTTGCCGGTGTAATCAGAAATTCTATTGTTGACGGTCCCGGTATACGTATGACAGTATTCACTCAGGGCTGTCCACATCACTGCAAAGGATGTCACAACGAACAGACATGGGATTTTTCAGGCGGCTACGACTCGTCAACTGAACGAATCTTAGAAGAAGCTAAAAAAGACCCACTTATCAGAGGTCTTACGCTCTCAGGCGGTGAGCCGTTTTGTCAGGCTGAGGCTCTCAGCATTCTGTGCAAAGAAGCTAAAGAAAACGGCTACGATATCTTCTGTTACACAGGATACACATTTGAAAAATTACTTTCACAGTTTAATACTCATCCTGAGTACGAAGCATTACTCAAAGAATGCGACTGGCTTGTTGACGGGCCATTTGTGTTAGAAGAACGCTCGCTGATGCTCAAGTTCAGAGGCAGTAAAAACCAGCGTATACTCGATGTCAAAAAATCCCTCGAGTGCGGATACGCTGTACAAGCAGATATTTAAAAACAGAAACCTTACATAGATAAAAGGCTGGCGGATAATATTCGTCAGCCTTTTACGTTACCTTAAAATATTAAAAAACTACCTTGAAAAAATTTGCACTAATGATACAATAGTATATATCAAATATACAAAATCGGAGGATATTATGAAAACTAAAAAACTCATCAGCATAACCCTTTCATTGATTATGCTATTATCTGCTACCATATTCACAACACCTGCAAGTGCAACTACCTTTGATTCACCAGTTGTAGAATTAGATGTAAAAAGCAAAGACTTTGTAGCAACAACTGCTACTTTACCAGCATATCAGAATTATCTTGACAGACTCGCAGAACTCAAAGAGTTCACAGGCGTTGCATACTTAACCAAAGACGGATATGTACTTAGCCAGATTGCTTGCGGTATGCAGAACACTAAAGAGAACAAAGAAATGACTATTGATACTCTGTTTCCTTTAGGCTCTGTATCAAAGCAGTTCTGTGCTACTGCTGTTCTTTTACTTCAGGAACAAGGCAAGCTCAGTGTTAACGACAAGCTAAGCAAGTATTTTCCAGAATATACTATTGGCAAAGACATTACTATACACGATCTCCTCAGCATGCGCTCAGGTATACGCGACCATGTTAACAACGATGATGACTACATTGGTCACGAAGACCCATTTTTGGAGTACAAAGTATCTGCCACTGCAACAAACGCAGAAAACATACAAGCAATCACCCAATGGCTCTTTACTCAAAAATTGAAATTCACTCCTGGTTCAGCTCACTCATATTCAAACGCAAACTTCCTGCTGCTTTCAATAATTGTTGAACAAGTATCCAATATGAGCTATATGGACTTTATCAAGCAGAATATTTTCATCCCTCTTAATATGACAAACTCAGGCTTTTACGAAGAGATTTATGGCTCACCTGATTTAGCAGAACCTAAATTAGAAGAGGGCGAAGAACCAATTGAGCCATACCTTAAGGGTTTATCTCAGGGTGCAGGCGACCTTGTTTCAAATGCAAAAGATATGGACAAATGGCTGACTGCTTTATCTGACTGTACAATACTCAGCGAAGAAAGCTACAAAGCAATGTCTACAAATCATGGTAGCAACTACGGCTATGGTTTTTACACTGACACTAAAAAGGGTTCAGTATTTCACGCAGGTAACATCGCAACCTACGAATCCTTTGTGCTTACTTTCCCACAGGAAAATCTGAACGTGTTTGTTATTACCAATGACGTTTATAAAATGCGCGATAATAATTTACCTATGTCCACTTTCGGACAAGGACTTGCAAACAGAGTGAGAACATCGAGTTTCGGCGATATTGATGACGATGGTAGCATCTCAGTTCATGATGCAACTGCTGTTCAGATGCACGTAGCACAGCTCAACATACTCACTGACAAAGAGCTAAAGCGTGCCGATACTAACGCTGATAGCTTAGTATCAGTACTTGACGCAACCCAAATCCAGCGCTTGTTAGCAAAACTGTAAGTATCCTAAACATAAAAAAGACACAGGGACAATCCTGTGTCTTTTCTTTTAGTCTTTAAGTAGATTTTCAGCCGCCACTTTTATTTCTTCAAAAGAATTAATAACACAATCATATGACTCTACTTCTCCAAAGCCGTATGATGCATATACAAATGGGATGCAAGCCTCTCTTGCAGCATTCTCGTCACTTTTTGTATCGCCAACGTAGATAGCTTTTTCAAAGCCGTTACGCTTAATAACAAGCTCTATGTTCTCGCCTTTTGATAAGGGGCTTGAACCTGCACACTCGTAATCTGTGAACAATTCTTTTAAATTATAATATTCTAGAAAAGAATTAAGGTAGCCACTCTGACAATTGCTCACTATAGCGATTTTATATTTCTGTTTGAGAATTTTAAGCGTTTCAATAACGTTATCATAGAGCTTTGCGCCGTGTTGCCTGATGTGCTTTTGCTCGCGCGCAAATATCTCCTCTATCAGCTGTTCAGCCGTTGACTTTTCTATTCCTATAAAAAAGTCATCGATAAACCCTGCTTTATTCTTGCCCATCATTGAGGACATGATCTCTTTTGTCATTTTTAGTCTCGGGCATTTTTCTGACAGAACAGCGTTCCATATCTCAACAACTGTGTCGCTTGTGTCCCACAGCGTTCCATCTAAATCAAAAATAATCGCTTTCATAACTTATCACCTGTAAGCTATTATACTACGAAGTTACAAGAAATTAAAGTGGAAAATTGCTCACACTTTGTCCGTCATTTTTCACATAATCAGCAGATAATATTTGTGTAGAATTAAAATCTCATTTATGCTAAAATTATATTATGTATATGAGAAAGGGCGGAATCTATATGATAATAAAAGATATAATTGATATTTTAGAGGGCGAAATCATTAGCGAAGGTGATCTTAACCACGAAATCAAAACTGCTTGCGGTTCAGATATGATGAGTGATGTTTTGGCTTTTGTTAAAGACCAGTCTGTGCTTTTGACAGGTCTAGTTAACCCTCAGGTAGTCAGAACAGCAGAAATGATGGATATGGCATGCATCGTTTTTGTACGTGGCAAAACTCCTGACCAGTCTATCATTGACTTAGCAAAAGCTAGAGATATTACACTTATTAAAACACGTTTTCGAATGTTCACAGCATGTGGACTTTTATATTCAAACGGTTTATCAGGAGGCTGTGACCTATGAGTGCAATCCACCTGACATACGAAGTACCGGGCGATGACTTCACCCGTGCAGGTGAAGCAAGCGGTGCTGTAAAAAAGCGACTGAAAGCACTAGGCTACAACTCTGATGCTATCAGACGTGTAGCTATAGCTATGTACGAAGCTGAAATCAACATGGTTATCCATGCTGAAGGTGGCTTCTGTGATGTTGACATCTATCCTGACAAGGTTGAGGTTCTGCTAGCTGACAAGGGTCCTGGTATCCCAGACGTTGAAAAAGCTATGCAGGCAGGTTTCTCTACCGCCCCTGACAATGTACGCAACTTAGGTTTTGGCGCAGGTATGGGTCTGCCTAATATCAAGAAATACACCGATGATATGCGTATCGAAACTGAAATCGGTGTTGGCACAAAGCTGTATCTTACAGTGCGTGTAAATAACCAATAAAACTACTACTTTACATAAGAGGTGTGTGAAATGCAAAAGTATTTTCACTCCGTAGAGCTTGAAGCAGATAAGTGCTGTGGCTGCACCAACTGCCTTAAGCGTTGTCCTACCGAAGCTATTCGTGTCCACGATGGTAAAGCAAGAATCCTTGCTGACCGTTGTATAGACTGCGGTGAGTGTATCCGCATCTGTCCTCACAGAGCTAAACGCGCACACTCATCTAAACTAGAAGAAATCGAAAAATTTAAAATCAAAGTAGCTCTTCCTGCACCGGCACTATTCGGTCAGTTCTCGAACCTTGACGATATTGACATTGTGTTAAATGGGCTTAGAGCTATTGGTTTTGACTTTATATTTGAAGTATCTCGCGCGGCTGAGCTTGTATCCGAAGCTACACGCAAACTCATCAGAGAAGGAAAACTCAAAACTCCTATAATCAGCTCAGCATGCCCTGCTGTTGTACGACTTATCAAGATTCGTTTTCCTGATTTATGCGAGAACGTTATGCCTGTACTTGCACCTATGGAGATTGCCGCAAGACTAGCAAGACAGGAAGTCAAAAAACACACAGGACTACCTGACGAAGACATAGGTGTGTTCTTCATCACTCCATGTGCCGCTAAAGTAACTGAGGTCACCTCTCCTACAACAGGCGAAAAATCTGCTTGTAATGGCGCTATAGCTATATCTAAAATTTACCCTCAGCTTACTCACGCTATGGATAAGTTAAGAGTTATTGAACCTATCGCAAACTCTGGACTCATCGGTGTTGGCTGGGCTACAAGCGGTGGCGAAAGTGCCGCTATGCTCGGTGATAAATACTTAGCCGCAGACGGTATAGAAAACGTAATCCGTGTACTCGAGGGCTTAGAAGATGATATGATACGTGATGTTCACTTCGTTGAACTCAACGCCTGCTCGGGCGGTTGTGTCGGTGGTGTGCTCACTGTTGAGAATCCTTACGTTGCACAGGCGAGAATCCAGAACCTAAGAAAATATCTGCCTATCTCTCTCAACCATCTCAACGATGAAGATCTCGAGAGCTTTATGTGGAAAGGAGAGTTAGAGTTCAACGGTGAAGGCTTCAGACTTGACGAAGACATCTTCAAGGCTATGGATAAAATGGAACAGATGGAAAAAATATGCAAAGGTCTGCCTGGTCTTGACTGTGGCTCCTGCGGTTCACCTACCTGTCGTGCTATGGCTGAAGACATCGTAAAAGGTATGGCTAAAGAAACCGACTGTATCCACAAGCTCAAAGAATCTATACAACACGTATATGACCATCTAAAAAACACTTTATAAACGGAGTTTACTATGAATGTCAAAGAAGCTATTGAAAAGCTCAATCTGAAAGTTCTTGTAGAAGATGATTTCCAACGTGAAATCACCGACTGCTATATTGGTGATTTATTAAGCTGGGTTATGGGCAGAGCTCCTGAAAACTCAATCTGGCTCACAGTTATGGGCAACATCAACTCAATCGCTGTTGCTACTTTAGCAGATGTTTCCACTATTGTACTGGTTGAAAACGCAAGCTTAGACGATGATGCTAAAGCAAAGGCAGAGGCTCACGGAGTTAACATCCTATCTACTGAAGAAAACGCATATCATTTAGCTACAAAAATATACGAACTATTAAAGTAAGATGAAGTATTACTACGATCTACATATGCACTCGTGTCTGTCGCCTTGCGGTGATATGGATATGACCCCGAACAACATTGTCGGAATGTCTAAGCTTCTGGGACTTAATATCATTGCCTTGACAGACCACAACAGTGTGCTTAACTGCGAAGCTGTAATGCAGCTCGGTGAAGAAAACAATCTTCTGGTTATCCCCGGTATGGAACTGACAACTCAGGAAGAAATCCATGTCGTGTGCCTTTTCCCTACTTTAGAAAAAGCGCTTGAGTGGAACGATTATGTCAAAGAGCACCAGATGCAGTTTAAAAACCGCACCGACATCTACGGCAGACAAGTAATAATGGATAAAGACGATAACGAGATTGGCGAAGTTGAAAATCTTCTTATTCTTGCTACTGACATCTCCGTTATGGATGTAAAATCTCTGGTCGAAAGTTTTTCTGGTGTGTGCTACCCTGCACATATAAACCGCGACAGTATGTCTATTATTTCTTCCCTCGGCGATATACCTACTGAGTGTGGTTTCAGATGTGCTGAGGTATCAAGCTCCGGTGATATTGATAAGCTCAAAGCTATGTATCCGATATTAAACGATATGCTTATAGTGCGCGACAGTGACGCACACTATCTTGAGAATATGAAAGATGCTGAAAACTTCTTCGAGCTTGATGAGCTTACTATAGAATCAGTACTGAACAAACTCAATAACAACTAACACAGCATAACCGCTCGTAGATTCGGGCGGTTATTTCTTTTACAGAATATTAGCA
>JAUMXP010000148.1:0-2060 GCA_030529125.1 Eubacteriales bacterium
GTCACTGCACAACTTCAGATATTGAGGGTTGTGTGTTTTAGGATACGGACTTTTCTTTCGCCAGCAGATTTCATAAGGGAGTATATCTTCGAACGCTTTTCGGATAATTCCTTTTTCTCTGCCGCCGTATGCTTTTATCTGCCATGGCATATTGTACGCATACTCAACTAATCTGTAGTCACAGAACGGCACTCTGACTTCCAGACCCGAGTACATAGAGCATCTGTCTTTTCGCTCAAGCAAACATTGCATGAACCAGTAGAAGTTGAGCATGAACATTTCGCGCATACGTTTATCCACCGCTGAGTCAGATGGCAGTTTGTCTGTGCGTCTGATTGTGTCAAAATACTTTGTCAACACATAGTCTTCACCTTTTTTGAGTATACCTTTCTTCAGTATTGAGCGTCTGATCTCCTGACTTCTTGACCACGGAAAGCTTTCTTCGAACAGAATATTCTTGTTGTGGTACCATGGGTATCCACCAAAAAGCTCGTCTGCACATTCGCCTGACAAAGCGACTGTGTAGTCTTTTTTTATGTGTTTACAAAACAGAAGCAAGGAGGAGTCGATGTCGACATATCCCGGCACATCCCTTGCTATAACGCTGTCAGACAGCGTGTTAAACACACTTTCGTTGCTAAGCACAATTTCGGTGTGGTCTGAATCTGTGTCCATGACCATAGTGGAGATGTAATCAAAATCAGCGTTAGGTTGAAAATTTGTCTTTGTAAAGTACTTTCTGTTGTCTTCGTATTCGACGCTATACGTTTTGATGTTCCCTAGAGAGTTTCTTTTGTAATAGTTAGACGCGGTTTTGCAGATTATACTTGAGTCTAGTCCGCCTGATAAAAAAAAGCACATAGGTACATCCGTTATCAGCTGTCGTTCTATCGCATCAGTTAGTAGGAATCTTGTTTTCTCTATAGTCTGTTGTTCGTTGTCTGTGTGCTCTTTTGCTGTTAGTCTGAAGTAAGTTTCTTTATATAGCTTTCCGTTTTTATATATTGCCATTTCTCCAGGACGTAGCTCTTTTACGCCCTTGAATATTCCGTTTTTTGGACTGCGTGCAGGACCTAAGAAGAACAGTTCGTATAGTCCTGTTTCGTTTATACGTGGCTTAGCCATACCGCTTGATAGTAGTGCTTTGATTTCTGAACCGAATACCAAACCACTGTTGTATTTGTAGTAGAAAAACGGTTTTACTCCTATCCTGTCCCTGCACATGAACAGTTTCTTCTCGTTCACTTCATATATAGCAAAGGCGTATATGCCGTTTAGCTTGTGTACACACTTTTTGCCGTACTCAGCGTAAGCGTGCAGTAACACTTCGGTATCACTGTGACCTATGAATTTATGTCCCAGATGCGTCAGTTGTCCGCGGAGTTCTTCAGTGTTATACAGCTCTCCGTTATATACGATGACATATCGCTCGCCTTTGTAGTCGAGTGTCATTGGCTGTTTGCCGTTTTCAATATCTATTACAGCAAGTCGTCTGTGTAGCAACACAATATCTCTACAGACATATTCACCGCTCTCGTCAGGACCTCTGCTTTTTATCGAGTCAGACATTGCGTTATATTCTTTGTTCCTTTCTTGTAAATCAATTGTGTCATCAAGCCATCCGGCAATTCCGCACATAATTATTACCTCCGTTTAAGTTTTATAGAATTTAAGAAACACACCGCGGTCAGTATGAGCGCCAAAGCTCCCCACACAGTGGAGTTTACAGTCGGTGTTGTGCTCGTAACGGTAGAAAACACTTCCTCAGTTACAGGAAATAGTATAAGTAATATGTATGTAGTAATTGCACTGATTATACCTTGCAAAATTCTAATGAAGAAAAATAATAGCTTGTTTATTTTTATGTCTTTCAAAATAGAAAATATCTGACAATGTACACTTAATCCGCCGAAACCTGTGATGAACGAAATGACATACAGCGGTTGAGTGTTAATTAATCTGTTACACGCAGTAGTAACCTCTAAAGTGCTACACACAGCGTTACTGAGTGGTGATGAAAAGCTGAAGATGCTGTCGGATACTGATATGACTGCCGAGAA
>JAUMXP010000148.1:2070-4015 GCA_030529125.1 Eubacteriales bacterium
TGACGATAGCGCACATATTAATAGTAGCTGTGCAGCCACTGCTTACGGCGTCTATAATGCCGAACTTTTTAGTGTGGCTTTTTATATCAACAGTTTCATCTTTAACTTTAATCAGTTTTCCTGCGATTACCGCGACAACAAAAAATGCAATATATTGAGAGCAAAGCAAAATTGTTCCAGCTTTATTATTATGCATTAGTGCTCTACCTATGTAGTTTAGTATAAATCCTGGTCCTGAACATACAGCTATCATTGATAGTTTCTTTGCTTGCTCAATGTTTATGCTGCCGCTTTCGTATAGTGAAGCACAGCTTTTAGCGCCGACAGGATACCCGCCCAGAAGTGACATGATTATTACGCCTGCACTTTCCTTTGGTAGATTAAAGAACTTTTCTGTCGGCTTTTTCAGTAGCTTGTTTATATAGTTGATTGCTTTTATGTTAGATATGTAGCTACTGAGTATCATAAAAATAAACAGCGACGGAACAATGACACTTACACAAAAAACAAGACCGCTTGTTATACCATTAGAGCATTCCTCTGAATATCGGATAGCACAGTATATTGCAAGAATAATTAAAGTCAGAGTGAGTAAGTTTTTTACTCTATGTTTAATCTTTTCAGCATTTCTCAAGTAGATCATTAAATCACCATTAATATATATGTAATGTCATTCATAAAAATAATAGTGAATGGGGGAATAAGATGAAAAAATCAAAAGATGCAAAAGTGACAGATGTTATTAAGCAAACCTTGTTTTACAATTTACCTCAGTTGCAGTTTTCAGGTAATGAAGAGGTCATAGTAGAAGGAAGCAAAGGAGTGCTCGAATACAGCGAAGAGCTCATACGTATAAACACAACGCTTGGATTGATTGCGTTTTTTGGTAGATCGCTTAATCTCAGATGTATTTCTTCGAGTGAATTGATAATAGATGGGTGTATTCTAAAAGTTGAATTTGTTTTGTAGAGGTGATAGCTTGCTTGAATTTGTCAGATGGTTGCAGGGATTTGTGCAGTTTTGTATAATAGGAAAATTTCCTGAACGCTTCATCAATATAGTAACAAAAAATAGATTGTCTATCTGGGATTGTCACAGAAAAGACGGAATGATGAACGCTAGAATGTATGTGCGTGATTACAAGAAAATCAGAAAACTTGCCAAGAATAGCTCAGTTCGGCTTAAAGTGGTCAATCGTTTCGGCTTGCCTTTTTATATCAAAAAATACAAATGCAGAATAGGCGTGCTTATAGGTGTGTTTGTTTTTGCTATGACTATCTATGTTATGTCTTGTTTTGTTTGGTCTATAGAGATTGTAGGACTTGAAACAATAAGTTATTCACAGCTTATGAGCGCTCTCGAGCAAAACGGACTTAGTATCGGAACGTTTAAACCGACTGCAAGTTTTCCTGCTATCAGCCGCAAAACTATGCTTGATATTGAAGAGATAGGTTGGATGTCTATCAACGTTAACGGTTCGCACGCATCGGTTGAACTCAAAGAAAAAGCTAAGTCACCGCACGTTGAGGACTATCATACTCCTGCTAATGTTAAGGCTAAACGAGATGGTGTGATACTAAGCATAAACACAAAGCAAGGCGAAGCATATTTTGAACAAGGCTCTGCTGTAGTAAAAGACCAACTACTAGTTAGCGCTGTTGTAGAGGATAAGCTCAATCGTGTGCGACTTGTCAGAGCCGACGCACAGGTGATAGCGAGAACAACCTATAATAAAAGATTTGCAGTACAAAAAGATTATTCTATAGTCAGTTTTGATGATCCAAAGACTAAACGTACGCTTAATATGTTTTCGCTTTCTATACCTTTCGATTTCGCTTTTACAGATGAGAATAACAGCCTGAGTAGATTTACTACCGACAGTGCAGAGCTGTTTGATACAGCTTTGCCGTTATCTATAACAACAGAAACTATATACAACAAAGAA
>JAUMXP010000018.1 GCA_030529125.1 Eubacteriales bacterium
ACCTACACTGTGCGTTATGGTATAGGCTTACTCAACAGCTTTTATCTTGACGATAATTTTAGCTGTGAGCACTTAGATCTTGTTTGTAATATTAAAAGTGATGAATACTACATAAATATGATGGTAGCATGGTATTTTGCGACTGCTCTGACTAAACAGTACACTGTTGCCATTAAATACATAGAACAACAAAAACTTGCAAAGTGGACTCACAACAAAGCAATCCAGAAAGCATGTGAAAGTCTGCGCATAGATAATAACACAAAAGACTATCTGCGCACGTTGAAAATCAAATAGTATACAGGAGAAACCTATGATTTATTTTATTGAAGACGACCCTAATATCAGAGAACTGGTCGTATACACTCTGAACACAACTGAACACAAAGCTGTAGGATTTGAAAGACCAAGCGAATTCTACAAAGCTCTCGACGAAGAATTACCTGAGCTTATTTTGCTTGACGTTATGCTTCCTGAGGAAGATGGTCTCAAAATACTCAAGAAAATCCGTAGCAGCAAACTGACAGAGAATATACCTGTTATTATGATTACTGCAAAATCCTCTGAAATCGATAAGCTCAAGGGATTTGATTTAGGCGCTGACGACTATGTTGCTAAGCCATTTGGTATAATGGAGCTGCTCGCAAGAATCAAGGCAGTACTAAGACGCAGTAAGCCACAATCTCAAAAGGACGAGTACACCATCGGCAACCTGTACGTATGCCCTCAGAAGCACCGTGTACGTGTCAACGGTGAAAAAGTTACACTGACTCTTAAAGAATTTGAACTTTTATGTCTTATGCTTGAGAATCGCGACATAGTTTTATCACGTGACCAGATTCTCGATAAAATCTGGGGCTATTCTTTTGATGGCGAGAGTCGTACTGTTGACGTACATATCCGTACTCTACGCCAGAAACTTGGTGATGCGGGCAACATCATCGAAACTGTACGCGGCATCGGATACAAAATAGGTGAAGCACAATGAAGAAACGAATCCTGCTGAACATATTCTTAGTTACATTTTTTGTGTCGCTGTTATGTGTTAGTCTGATAGCGTTCACAGAGTATATGAGCACTAATAGCGTTACACATATCTGGGTTTACTTCTGCGTTGTTATCATTATTCCTGTCGTTGTCACAATCTGTGTCCAGAGTATAGTATACAAAAAAATAATTAAGCCTATCAATGATATAGATATTGAAAACCCAGGCACGTCTGATGTATACTCCGAGTTCTCCCCTCTTATCACAAAAATCCAATCACAAAACACCCGCATCTTAAAGCAGATGGATGAGCTCAACCACGAACATCGCAACAGAGATAAGCTACGCAGAGAGTTCACAGCAAACGTATCTCACGAGCTCAAAACTCCACTAACTTCTATCTCAGGCTACGCAGAGATTATCCGTGATGGCATAGCTCGTCCTGAAGACACAGTGCGTTTTTCAGGCAAGATTTACGACGAGTCCCAGCGACTGATAACCCTTGTACAGGATATTATCAAACTAAGCAGGCTCGAAGAAAGCGACATCGCAGTAAAGAGCGAAGACATCGACCTATATGCTTTGTGCGAGAGTATTATCTCCAGACTCGAAGCTGTCGCCAAAAAGCGCAACATCAATATTGAACTTTGCGGTGACAGATGTGTTATTACAGGCGTTTTGTATATTGTAGAAGAGATGATATACAATCTGTGCGACAACGCTGTAAAATACAACCGCGACAACGGAGAGGTAAAAATCACTATCAAACAGTATATTGATGGTGTCGAACTTCCCGTAAAAGACACAGGTATTGGCATTGATGCCGACGATATTCCGCGTATTTTTGAGCGTTTCTACAGAGTCAACAAAAGCCACTCCAAAGAGATAGGCGGTACTGGTCTTGGCCTTTCTATTGTTAAACATGGCGCACTGTATCACAACGCTTCTATCACAGTAGACAGTAAAATCAATGAAGGCACTGCAATTAAAATTTTATTTTAGTCTTGACATCTTGATGATTTTGGTGTATATTAATTTCACACTTTAAATTGCTAAAGATTGATTTCGGTGATTATTATGAAACACATTAACTTTTCAGCAGAATACTATTATTACTTTTACTATACAAATAAATAGTAGAAGAGTTTTTTGCTGCGCAAAGGTTATACAAACTATAGACTATTTTTCAGGCTCGCAGTAACGCGAGCCTTTTCTTTTTTGGAGGTACATTATGATTGCTATTATCAAACAGGGCGTTACAGACGCACAAATCGAAAATCTTACACATTGGCTTGAAAGCCAGAACCTTTCCGTTCATCTATCAAAGGGTGAATACACAACCATCATGGGCTTAGTGGGTGACACAAGCGCAGTTGATATAGAGTTGCTAGAAAACCTCGAGATAGTTGAGAAGGTTAAACGCATTTCTGAACCATTCAAAAGCGCTAACCGCAAATTCCACCCGAATGACACAATAGTAGATGTCAGCGGTGTAAAAATCGGCGGAGGGAATTTTGCGGTAATTGCAGGTCCGTGTTCAGTTGAGTCTGAAGAACAGATAATCGAAGTTGCAAAACGTGTCAAAGAAAGCGGAGGTACTTTGCTTCGAGGAGGAGCGTTCAAACCTCGCACCTCGCCATACGACTTCCAGGGCTTACAAGCTGACGGACTTGAGCTGCTAAAAATAGCTAAACAGGAAACAGGTATGCCTATTGTCACAGAAATCATGAACGCAAACCACCTGTCACTTTTCGAAGACGTTGACCTCATTCAGGTAGGCGCAAGGAATATGCAGAATTTCGAGCTTCTAAAAGAACTCGGTAAAACAAACAAACCTATCCTTCTCAAACGTGGTCTGGCTAACACCATGAAAGAATGGTTGATGAGCGCAGAGTACATCATGGCAGGCGGCAACGAGAACATCATCTTATGCGAGCGTGGTATCCGTACTTTTGAGACATACACAAGAAACACTCTCGACCTCTCAGCTGTGCCGATGCTCAAGGAGCTTTCGCATCTGCCTGTAGTAGTTGACCCAAGTCACGCCTGCGGTGTCAGCAAGCTAGTTAAGCCTATGGCTATGTCTGCTGTAGCGTGTGGTGCAGATGGTCTGATGATCGAAGTACACAATAACCCTAAAAAGGCTCTGTGCGACGGAGCACAGTCACTCACTCCTGATGAATTTGATGATGTTATGCGTCGTGTTACAAAAATCATGGAGGTAGTAAAAGAATGATTATCGGCGTAGTAGGATTAGGATTAATAGGTGGATCGCTGTGCAAAGCGATAAAAGCAAATACCGAGCACACAGTTTTCGGTTATGATTTAGACTCAGCTATCAACTCATACGCTGTTATGGACGGCGGTATAGATGCGGTGCTTAATGATAACAACATAAATGAATGCGACTACATTTTGCTTTCTGTTTACCCGAAAGCAACTGTTGAATATCTCAAAGAAAAAGCTCATATTATTAAGAAAGACGCTGTAGTTATCGACTGTGGCGGTATCAAGCGCGGAATCTGTGAGCAGTGTTTTGAGATAGCAGATGAATTTGAGTTTCATTTCAT
The DNA here is from genome assembly GCA_030529125.1 of Eubacteriales bacterium. GTDB lineage: Bacteria > Bacillota > Clostridia > Oscillospirales > Acutalibacteraceae > Ruminococcoides. The sequence goes on from JAUMXP010000018.1 coordinate 3,558, forward strand.
CGGCGGTCACCCTATGGCAGGACTGCATCATTCAGGATACAAGTACTCAAACGCAACTTTATTTAACGATGCGTCTATGATACTCACTCCAAAGGACACTGACGACATCAATATGCTACAGGATGTCACCGCTTTTATTAAGTCTATAGGATTTTCAAGTGTAACTGTCACAACCCCTGAGAAGCACGACGAGATAATCGCATTCACTTCTCAGCTTGCACACGTGGTATCAAACGCATACGTAAAAAGCCCTCAGGCTAAAGTTCACAAAGGCTTTTCTGCAGGTTCATACAAGGACCTTACCAGAGTTGCTAAGCTCAACGAGAATATGTGGGCAGAATTATTCATGCTAAACAAAGACAACCTTATAAACGAAATTGACCATATCGTCAATTCACTTGTACAGTACAAAGAAGCGATGATGAATGATGACACTGAGCTTTTGCGCGCACTGCTAAAGAATGGCAGTGACCGCAAAAAAGAGATAGATAAATAACTGTATTTTTAGGGCAAGATCTTCATCTTGCCTTAATTTATTGCGTTTCGATATTTTGTAAGAAAAATTTGTCGATTTTACATAGATTTAACATAAACTTCCCATTCGCTTAACACAACTTCGGCATAATCAATTTAAGGTTACAAAAATTTAATCTTTTCTATAGAAAGTAGGCGAAATAATGGGCGATTTTGATATCATAAGTATTATTCAGCTGTTAGGTGGCCTTGCATTCTTCCTGTATGGTATGGATGTTATGAGCTCAGGGCTTGAGAAAATGGCAGGCGGTAAGCTCGAGTCAATGCTCTCAAAAATGACCAGCAACCGTGCCAAAAGTATGACTCTCGGTGCAGGTGTTACTGTCGCAATCCAGTCGAGCTCAGCGCTGACTGTAATGCTCGTTGGTCTTGTTAACTCCGGCATTATGGCATTTGGCAAGACAATTCCGATTATTATGGGTTCCAACATCGGTACAACTCTCACTGGTTGGATCACTGCTTTAACAGGTATTGATGACAAGGGTAATGTCTGGATGGCACTTATGAAGCCAGTTAACTTCTCTTTAGTTTTTGCTCTTGTCGGTATCATCATGATAATGATGAGCAAGAAGCAAAAGCGTAAGGACCTCGGTGCAATTCTTGTTGGCTTTGCGGTTCTCATGACAGGTATGGACCTGATGAGTGACGCTATGAAACCACTCGCAGAATCAGAAAGCTTCAAAAACATCCTCATCGCATTCAAGGATAACCCACTCCTCGGTGTACTTGTAGGTGCAGTATTCACAGGTGTTATCCAGAGCTCTGCAGCTTCTGTTGGTATCTTACAGGGCTTTGCTAATTTAGGCCTTCTTTCTTATGGTGCTGCTATCCCGATTATCATGGGTCAGAACATCGGCACATGTGTAACAGCTCTTATCTCAAGTATCGGTGTAAGCAGAAACGCTAAAAAGGTTGCTGTAGTACATATTGCATTCAACGTTATCGGTACAGTAGTTCTGCTTACTGTATTCTATATACTCAACGCATTTATCAGCTTTGCATTTGTTGATTCAGATATTGATACCTTTGGTATTTCTCTGGTACACACTATCTTCAACATTGCTACTACTCTACTACTCTGTCCTTTCTGCAAACAGCTCGAAAATTTCGCAAACTTTGTACTCAAGGACAAGAAAAAAGGCGAAGAGGAAGATCCACTGGGCGTACTCGACGACAGACTTCTCACAATGCCTGCATTCGCTATTGCAAAATGTTCAGCTATCACAGCTGAGATGGCTCGTCTCTCTAACGAGAACATCAAACGCGCTATTGAGCTGATGAAAAAATATGACAAGAAAACTGTCGACAAGATTAACGAAACCGAAGAGCTCATCGACGGCTACGAAGACAAGCTCGGCAACTACTTAATCAAGCTATCTAACTGCAACCTCACAGAAGAGGAAAACTGGCAGGTTACTAAACTGCTCCACACTATCGGTGATTTTGAGCGTATCGGTGACCATGCTGTCAACCTGCTTGATACAGCTCAGGAGCTGCATGATAAGAAGATTGCATTCTCTGAAGAAACAACTAACGAAATCGCAGTCATCACAGAAGCTCTCACAGAGATCCTCAGCCTTACAACCAAGGCTTTCGCAGACAGCGATATCGAATGTGCTAAGCTCGTTGAGCCACTCGAAGAGGTTATCGACGAACTCGTGCTTCAGGCTAGAGCTAAGCACACAAAGCGTATCCAGAAGGGCAACAGCCCGATGGTGCTCGGTTTCATACTCACAGACCTGCTCACAAACTACGAGCGTGTATCTGACCACTGCTCTAACGTAGCAGTAGTTCTACTTGAAATCGAATCCAAACAGCTCGGTACTCACCAGTATATGGACAGAATCAAGAGCACAGACAACGTTGCTTTTGCAAATGCATACAATGAGTACTTAAACCGCTACAAAATTCACGCAGAAATCTGATGCTGAAAACATCGGCTAAATAATAAACACCCTCCAAAACGGAGGGTGTTTATTTTTGCCTTTATTATAGTTTATCAAAGACCTAAAATCTCTTTTTTCTTCTTATCGTAGTCTTCTTGAGTAATTGTTCCTTTATCAAGTAAATCTTTGTAAATTCCGAGCGCCTGCGCCTGTGAATTTGCATCTGCGGTTACTTTAGCTTGCTGTTGTGAAACTGATGGAACAGGCTGTACAGGAGGTGTATAAACAGGACGAGCAGGTTGTACAGGCTGAGTATAAGCAGGGCGAACAGGTGCTGTAGGATAAGCTTGCTGTACCGGTGGTGTGTATGCAGGTCGAGTCTGTTGCACAGGTGGAGTGTATGTAGGCTGAGCAGGTGATGCAGTATAAACTTGCTTTACAGGCTGTCGACTCTCTTTTGACTTGAAATGCGCCAACCTTAGCATCAGTCCCAGTGACACAAACGCATGAATATAAACCATCATATATATTATGTTTACAATATAGGGAGCACCGCGATAACATATATGATTTACAATATAGTATGAAAAATAGAAAACTGCAGGGAAAAACCACAAGTTTTTTGCGATATTTCTTAACTTGCTGTCTTCTTTTTTACACATACACGACCCAATTACAACAAACAACAAAAATACATATATCAAGGTGAATAATAAACTAATATTCAGCGCAGCTAAGCCAGCAAGAACAAAATCTTCAAGGCAAATCATCTCGTAAATAGCCACTACTATCCAATAAGAAGAATAGAGTATTGCGCATATACACGCTACAAGTAAGACTATATTTCCCATTCTGTCTATAATTTTGTCCGCAAATTTGTTAGAAAAAATGCCAAACCCCTTCAACACTATTGCAACAACAAATGTAAAAAGGCATACCACATGAAAAAGTGACACAATTCCTTGTTGGATAAAATCCCAACTAAACAAACTCATACAATCAATTACTAACACCACTACTATATAAGCAAATGATACTAACGCTATGCTCCACGGAGCTATCGCTCTTTTTCTATTCATATTGCACCTCTCAAATTTTTTAATTAATCAGGATATACGGATTGCTTGCTCTATCCAGCTTAGACAGATAATTCAGCACCATGTTTTCACTAGTGGCGATACAGCCCGCGGTCGGTCCATCTCCTATGTGGAAGAATATAGCCGAGCCTGCGTTATACTTTGGTGGCATATTGTAGTTTACAACAAAGCCGTAGTCGTATTCGCTGTAGTCTACCATATGCTCTGCACTATCCCAGTCTTTGTCTGCAGTACCCTCAACCCTCTGGTTGTAGTACTTTGAATCAGGATCATCAACCCAATAAGTATCCTGAGTTATCTCAAACACATCAAGCTTTGTATTAGGACAAGTGTTGCGGTAAAAAGCACTGCCGATACCATATAGTCCTCTTGGAGTACCGCTGATGTCTTCTGACATATTATCGACAGCTCCCATATAGCCAACATAGCCGTTGCAATTAAGCGAACTGTTCTCTACCCACAACCCATCTATACACTCGTAAAACTGTATCTGAGCATCTACGCCGTTAGCCGTAACAGTAACAAGCTGGGTACATCCGTACATACTCAGAGTATCGTAGCTCTGAGAGCCTCTCGACAGCAACTGTGTCAGTTGCTCAGGTTGGGGCTGTGATGCCACAGTTTCTTCTACTGTAGGGGCTGTTGGCTCTTTTGTTTGTTCTACTGTTTCTTCTATTACTTCATCAACAGTAGCTGCTGTATCAACGGTTGCCGCGTTATCAGGCGAGGCTTCATCAGTAACACGTGTATTATTACTGATAATCACTGCAATCACTAAACAAACAGTAATGCCCAAAGCCACCGCGGCTGATATAACCCACGGCTTTTTGTTGAATTCTTTTTTCTTATATCTTCTTACTTTACTCATAATTACTTAACTGTTGTTTCGATATGCGGATTAGAATCATAGTCAAGCTCAGACATAAGTGTATATAAATCAGAGCTTGAAATATCAATACATCCGTATGTTGCAGACATACTGCCGTTCACACCGCAAATAGTGATTACAGAGCCCTTGTTAGGAACAACATCATAGGAAGAGTAGCCATCACCATTATGCTCGATAAACAACAGCGCACTGACTTCGCCGTTTGTAAGGCCATCACCAATCAGGTCATAGTGTGTACCCTCAGGTACATAATCTGTCTCAGTGATGATGTTGTACATTGATGAATCAGGATCATCGACAACACAAGTGTCATCTCCTGCAGTATATGTTGGCCAGTAATCAATATCAAAGCTGTCAAGCTTATTTGCTGTAGCAATCAGCACGCCAAGCTTGAATGTACCCTGTGGAGTTGCAGAGATACCCTCACCGTAGTTGCTTGAGATACCTTCTTTACCTACTTTAGCGCTACATGAGAAATCTTCATCCCAGTCGCCATCTCGCCATGTGTACAGCTTGAGCTTTGCGTTGCTTGAGCCCTTGCTCGCTGATACTACAACCTTCTGTGTGTAATCGTAAGGACAAACGTCAGTTCCCTTTGACACAACTAAGGTAACAGTGTCGCCCTCTTTTAGCTGTTCACCTGCGTCAACACTCTGCTTGAAAACTCTATCTTTTTGATAGATGTTGTTAAACTCGTATTCAATCTCAACCTTAATATTAAGGGCTTCGAGTTCTTGCTGTGCCTCTTGATAATCTGAGTTGATACAGTTGACCATGTAAATCTTCGGTGCTTCTGTAGGAGGGTCGGTTGGTGCAGTAGTTACCTGAACTTGCGTTGGAACAGGCACGTCAACGCCTACAATTTCAGGCCAGAAAACATACAGCAAAACACCGCCACAAATTAGCATACATGTCACAATAATCGCTATAATAATTGCTATAAATTTACCATTACCCTGTTTTTTCTGTTGCGGTGGCATATACGGCTGTGGGATATATGTCTGCTGAGTAGCTTGTGGTACAGGTTGGTACACAGACGGTTTACCTGTTAACTCAGGCTGTGGGTTCATAACTGTGAAATTATCACCATAGTTGTGCTCGACTTCAGTTATCTTATGTATATCAGCTATCGGTGCAACCGTCGGTGTGTTAGAAACTAACGGCTGTGGAACATAGCCACCATTCTGCGCAACATCTGTCAGCGCCATGAGCTCAGCCATATCTTTGCATCGATTTTCTTTATGTACTGCTAAACCATACATCAATGTTGATTGAAGTGACTCAGGAATATTTACCCCAAGCTGACTAGGCATCACAACTGCATCTGAGTGCAATCTGCTCAGAGCATCTTCAGGCACTACCCCTGTGATACAGTAATATATAGTAGCGCACATAGCGTAGACATCTGTCCACGGTCCCTGGTCACCGTTTTTTCTGTACTGTTCCTCAGGAGCGTAACCGGTTTTGAGCACAACAGACAGCATTTTGTCTTCATTGACAAAATATCTGGCAGAACCAAAGTCCATCAGCTTCAATGTACCATCGTTTAAATACATAATATTATGTGGGCTTATATCTCTGTGGATAATACCAACATCGTGCATTTTCTTGAGCGACTTCATTATAGGCTTCATCAATGCAAAGAGCTGTGTAGCATCCATAACGCCGTTGTTCTTAACGTAATCACTCAGAGTCATTCCGTCGAGATATTCCATAATAATGTACGCAGTGCCGTTCTGCTCAAAATAATCCCTGATATTAACTATGCCTGTTTCGTTACTGAATTTAGCAACACTTCTGGCTTCAACCAGAAAACGCTGTTTTCCTTTTTCAAAAAAGTCTTTTTGTTCCTCAGTAGTTGTAGTAAGCACCGAAGAAAGACTGTTATTTCTATTTACAAATCCGTTAGGATAGTATTCTTTAATCGCAACCTTGATATCAAGTGTTGTATCACGACCGATATATGTTACACCGAATCCACCCTCGCCTATAGCTTTACCAACGAGGTATTTATTGTTGAGGACTGTGCCCGGCTTTAAGTGGTGAGGCGCACATTCGGCATTGTTATCAGCCATACAATGTGTGCAGAAACTACCTATGTTGATTTCGTTCATACATTTATAGCAATACATATATAAACCTCCATATCATGAACCATAATCGCTAAAGACAGCTTACTCTGTCTGCGTGTTTTTAGACCTGTAGTCTATGTCGCGTTTGAGTTTGTCAAAAGTCACACCATATTTTATCGCAATATCCTTTGCATAGCTGACACCCTGTGGTGGTGCAATAGAAACTTTAAACGAGCGTCTGCCGTTATCGACACCTGTGACCATACTCTCTACCCTGCTATCACCCTCGACAGCATCGTTAACTTCAGACAGACTGCGTGCAAGCTCGTGCATATGGGTATTGAACACTGAGCGCACTCCCAAGTACCTCATTGACTTAACCACGTCTTTAGCTATATACAAACCCTCAGCTACGTTGGTTGTAGCCAAACTCTCGTTTAGCAAAATCAGACTGTGCCTTGTAGCAACGTTGAAAATCTCTGATAGACGTTTGCTCTCCTCACCTAAACGACCAAGATCAACCGTGTCGTTTTCGTCAGCAGGAAAATGAGTGAAAATATTGTCGCAAGGGCTGAAAGCCATCTTTGTTGCAGGAACGTAAATTCCGTTTTGCGCGAGTAAAAATGCTAGCCCCACTGCCTGTGTGATGGTGGTTTTACCGCCACGGTTAGGGCCTGTGAGGATATATATACGCTTGTCCTCATCAAACACAAAATGGTTTGTAACTATATCAATATGCTCGCCTTTTGTAGCTTTGATAGCAAGCTTAATATTATAAAGATCCTTAATATCACAGCTGCGTTCTTCTTTATCTGTTACAGAAGCCTTGCACAAAGGCAGATTTTCTTTTCTGATTTTATCGCACAGCTGAGCAAAACGGATATAGAAAACTATCTCCGGCATAAGCTCTACAAAGGAATAACCGCTGACGTTTGTATATTTATTAAGAATAGATTTGATATTGTTAACTGTACGCTTGAGAATATCAGTAACAACCTTCTGCAGTGCATTACTCATAGGGTCAGCACCTGTAAGCCCTGAGTTCTGAATCTGATTGAGGTCATTCTGTGCGCCAGTAACAGCAGCGCCCAAACCAAATTCGTGTGTAGATGGATTCATTGGGTGGAAAGATGTAAACGCTGACACATCGTTGCCCTCATGAAACTCACTTTGCTTTGACGCAAAGTTCATAAAGCGTTTGATAAGACCACTGTCAGTAAAATGCTTGTCGTTAAGCGAGATAACGCCTACTGCCCTTGGTCTGAGCATATCATCGAGGTTTACACCGAGGGTAATGCTCTTGAGTGTACGAGCTTTCTCGAGAGTTTCAGCAATATCTTCTTTAAGCAGTGGGAAACCGCTATCGTTATATATTGCCTGAACATTCTTCTTCAAATTCAGAAGTCCCTCGGATTTAATATCTAGATTTTCGAGTGTGTTCTTGATGCTTGTTATACAATCAACATAACCATCAAGCTCTCTCAAACGGTTGACAAGCTGCCAGATAGACGATTTCTCTGTATCTTTCTGGAATCGCTCGATTTCGCGCAAATCTTTGAGCTTAGCAAGCAACAAAGTTAGTTCTTTTCTAAGCTGTGGGAAATTCAGAAAATCCTCAAAAACATCGCATCTGTATTTTACAACTTCTTCGTCATCAGTAACTCTGATAAGCAACTGCTTGATGCTGTTGAATTCATACGCATCTTCAGTTACGGCAGCACAAATGAAATCAATCGATAAATCGTTGATCGCTTCTTTGTTGAGTGTATTGTAAACCGCCTTTGAATCCTGCGGTTGTAATAAGCTGAATTTAGTCAATTTCACATAATCACGCTTCCTGTTGATAGTATATTTATAATGATAGCACAATAAACATAGTAATTCAATGCAATTTATCTGCAAATGAGCTACATTTTCTTAACAAAACAGTTTAATCTGAATATAAAAACGGCGCCTGCATAACGCAAGCGCCGTTTGCTAAAGGCATGAGCCTTAAAGTGTTAATTTTTATCCTTGAGCGAGATAAACCTGAATGTTTGTAGCGTCAGAGATAGAGTTAGTTCCATCAAGGTTGTAGTCTGCAAGCTGTGTGCCAGTTTCAGATAGATCTGTCTTCTTTGCAAGAGCTAACTGAACAGTAGTAGCGTCCAGAATTGTTACATCATTATCTTCGTCAGCGTCGCCCATCTTGTAGATAGTACCATCAAGTGATGTTGTAGCAACACCGTCAGCCTCAGGATCGTTAGTTACCATGTGTGTAGCAGACTTAACGAAGTTACGAATACCTTCGCTTGCATCAGTGAGGTCTACAGCTGTTGTACCGTTATTAAGGTTATTTACACCGAAATAGTAAGCTTTGTTTGCTTCTACTGTACTAATAGTAGTGCTTGCATTCATAGATACGCTATTTTTGAAAGTGAGTTTTGCACTCTCACCTTCTTTAACAGATACAGTAGCCTCATACCAGTAGTATGACTGTGTACCTGAAGCGTTCTTAGCAATAGCACTGCCATTTTGTTTCATTGGATAAGCTGTACCGTTTACTGTAACTGTAGGAACATAACGATATGATGATGAAGACTTGAACTTAACTGTAAACTCAACGCTCTCAACAACATAGTTGTACTCGAATGTCTGAGCACTGGATCTACCTGTAACACTTGGCTTAGCTGTTGGGAATACTACGATATATACTTCGCTCCTAGCACCATCAGCAAGTGTGATAGTAGCCTCATCTGCGAATGTAAATGTATTATCAGCCTTGCCGTCTACATAAACTGTGAAGCTGATATCAGCGCCCTTGAGTTCTTCGCCATTAAGTGTAACTGTAGCTGATGGAGTGATAGCAACCAACGCGCCATCCTGTTTAGCTGTGAATGTTACGTTTGTTACGATGTACTCATCTGTTTCGAGCAATGTCTCATCATAAAGATCGCCAGTACCGCTCATATAGTCTTTACGAACCTTAAGCCAGTCGTTTAAGTAGTATACTGTATTAGCATAATTCTTAGAAGCAGAACCTGATGAACTGCAGTCGCCGATCTTGAAGCTACTTGAGTTTGTTAAACCAGAGCCCTTTGTATAGTCAGAAGTAACCTTTGTACCCCAGTTGTCGTTCTTTGTATATACGCCCCAGCGAGCGTTGTTCATATCCATAGAAGACTGGAACTTAGGTAGCCATTCAGAAACGATAGTACCCTTATCAGTAGTGTCAGAGTAATCATCAATCAAGTAGCTATAAAGCAGTGGTGCCATTTCGTTAGTATAAATACGCTGACACTCTGTCCAGAACTCGTCGTTGTGAGCAAGCTTAGCCTGGAGGTTGTAGTTAGCTTCCCATGTTACGCCGTTAGAAGCGGAGGCGTCAGTCTGGATAGCCTTGTTCTTAGCAAACATCTGTTTTGGATCAGACATATTAGCACTTGATGTTACTGAAGAACCGTTGTAGATCCACTTTTTATTACCTGCATATGCACCCATTGCCCAGTCAAAGTCCCATGTAGGACCAGCAAAGAGAACGCTCTTGCCGTTAATATACTCATTGTGTATATAGTAAGATGTAGCGCAAGAGTCAAGGTTGATAGCGAGTTCGTGAATCAGGTACATCTTAGCGAATGACTCAACGTCGATAAGCTGACCGATTTCGTCGAGGTCTTCTTCACCGCTTGCGTAAACAGCCTGCTCCATAGTAGCGTACTCAGTAATAATCCATTCCATCTCAGCCTTAGTTGCAAACTCAGGATACTTAACTACTACAGGCTGACCCTTTGGAGTAATGAACCATGAAGCCTCAGCTGTGTAACGGCTGGAAAGCTCGTGCTCAAGAAGGTAGTTGTACTTAGTGTTGTATTTTTCTGGTGTTTCGAAAGTAAGGTTACTAGCAGCTGGCTGCTCAACACCGCTTTCATCCTTGTATGCAGGACGGTCGTATGTTGCATAGTACTTGTACTTGTATGTCTTGCCGCCTACTGTCATAGTTGCCTCAATACCAGCGTCTAGGTCGTCTGTATCAAACTCGTAGAGGTAATCTTCACCATCTGCAGTGAATACTGAGTTTGCATCTACATTTGCATCGTCGAGGTTGTTGATTTTATTGCCAAGTGAGTCTTTAGCCATAAGAGTGTTCTTACCGTACTCTACTTTTTCTGTGATAACGAAAGCACCGAGGTACTTACCATTGTCGTAAACGTCAACAAGGCGAGTCTCAGGACCCATAGACATACCCATATCGTCAGCAAGCTGATAGATAAAGGTATTACGCATCATTGTGTGGTCAACGTTGTTTGCGAGCATACACCACTTCTTTGATGCTGTTGAGCCATCGATGAGTTCAATCTTCTCGTCGAGGTTAAAGTTGTAAGCGTACTTACCGTAGATTTTCATAGAAGCTTCGAAAGATGAGTTACCTCTGCCTTTGATCTTCTTAAGAACTGTGTCAGAGTTGACCTGACTGCCTTCTTCATCATAGAAGTGGTATGAGCCCTTTGTCTCAATTGCATCTTTGTAAACGCTATTATAGTTAGTTGATGTGATACCTGAACCAGAAGGCCATGCGTTATCACTTGCTAAACCAGCTGTTGTGCCTGTGTAGAGCTCTTCCTTAGTAGTCATCATCATAGCAGCTACGCCTGTAGTCTGGTAGATGTTGATTTTACCCTTATTAGTGGTTGTGGAGCCATCTAAGAATGAGAATGGCTTATCCAAACCTGTTGTAAGAGAAGCAGTAGAACCGCTTGTGATAGTAGTACCACCAATAACAACCTTTTCGTGGTCAGAGTAAACAACTACGTTAGAAAGGTCATAGTATGAAGGTACAAAGAGGTTAAACTCAGAACCATCGTAGTAAACCTTAACAGCGTGGTCTACGTCGTCTTTGCCAGCAGTAGTGATCCACAGATCGTCCCAGAAGTTTTCGATATTCTTAGGGTCAGCAGCGTTTACAGTAGAAGCAGCAGCCCATGAGCCAGTGCCAGAGCCTGTAGCCTTGTAAACAGTGTTAGAATTACGACCAGATGCTGTCCAACTGTTCCATGCTTTTGTTGAAGCGTTATCTTCGTCAAAGAAGTAAGATGTACGATAGAAAGTGTATGATGAATGAGCAGCCACTTCTGCTGTCCACATAACATGACCAGACTTAGTGTCGACTGTCTCGTCCATTTCGATAACATCTGAGCCTGACTTGATGAACATCTTAGCATCATCAGATGCTATCCATTTTGTATCTGAGTTAATCAGGAAGCTGATTTCTATTTTCTCTGCAGGATCATCAGGATTGTCTGGTTCTGTTGGGGTGGTTGGTTCTGTTGGGTCTGTTGTGCCACCTTCACTAGGGAACTTCACAGTGATAGATTCATTAGCTTGAACACACTGGTTACCGTTATTCCAATTCATGTAGTAGAAATGGTCATTAGTAGGAATAGTTTCTATATCAGGAGACTGATCACGAGCACCCGAGCCATCATTCTTTATACCATTAAAGATGAAGCCATAAGCGTTTGAAGGTAAAGTGTACTTGTAGTAATCATACTCGCCACTTGTACCGACTTTAGTCATCGCGGCACCAGGCCAAGCTCCAGCTAAAGCTTGATCAGAAGAATTCCAAACATAAATTCTGACATCAGTCCACTTCCAGTTGTTCTGGAAATAAACAGTAGTACCTGCACCAGTTGTTGCTGTGTCAGCTTCAGCAGCAGAAGAACTTACAAGTGCAACTGTGCACATAGATACGAGCATGATGATTGTGAGTATCATAGATACTGTTGCTTTACAAAACCTTAAAGTTTTCATTTTATCTCCTCCTTGAGATTATGAAATTCAGAGAAATGCAAGAAGTAGTATGCGTATCCAGTAGCTTTTTCCGCCTGACCTCGGAGTTTGTTACAAAAGCTAACCGTACAGTTTAAGTAACAAACAGCAACCAGACAGTGCATATTTATCATGCATATTGTTAACTCTGTGAATGGTAAAGATACCTTAGGTATTCTACCATAAATATACATATTAAATATATCAAAACAAATAGCGTTCGTCAACTATAAAATGTATATTTTTACTGATTTTTTATTAACAATCTTCTGTGATTTTTATTTTTTATACCAAAAGCGGCTGCAAACACAAGCTTGCAACCGCTCTTAATAATAAAAATTCAGTTTATCAGAAGTCGTATCCTTATTCAAGGAGACTATTATTTAACAAAATATAAGATGTTTTATCAGAGCTTGTCGATTAATCCGGCTAAATATGCCTGTATACGTGTAGCATCTGTTACGCTTATTACTCTATCTTTTGTTACATCAGCATTAACAAGGGCTACACCTGTAAGATTATAGCGCTTTGCACAATGCAACTGGATTGTTGCAGCATCTAACACTGTGATTTCGCCGTCGCAGTCAGCATCG
>JAUMXP010000149.1 GCA_030529125.1 Eubacteriales bacterium
CAAAGGCTCTGCTCAGATAAATGATGCGCATATTAGCGCTGTGCAGTCGCTTATGGACGAAAACAGGGAGCTGAATGTAGATGTGATTGTGAAAAAAGCAAGTCCGTGTGCAGTGAGCTATATGTACTATCTTGAAGTGCTTGAATCGTATGAGTTTGATGAAGTGGCAGCTGTTATTGAACAAAAGATTATCGATTACATTGACTCTCTGGGAGTTGCAAAACCTGCGCTTTTGTGCGATATTGGTGATTTGATTTATCATACAGATGGAGTGAAGAACTATTCCTTTGTTGATACATTCTGCAGTGATATCTACACAGAAAAAAACCAGTACTGTGTGGTAGATAAGATAAATGTGAGGCAGGTGAGCTGATGACAGACACATACAGCTTCATGAAAAGCTCGCTTGATAAACTATCTATCTACAGCTTTGATAATACTAATATTGATATTGAGCTTCAGGTCTATGCTCAGGTGCTTGACGAGTTGAATAATACGCTTGTTGAGATGCTTGATGAGTGCTTTTGCGATAGTGCGAGCAGTTATGGTTTAAGTCAGCGTGAGCTTGTTATCGGTGCTGTAAGAGATGACCTTGCAATAGCTCAACGACGAAATATGCTAAAGCTCAGGGAAAGCATTGATAAAAGCAGTTTTACATTAGAAAAAATCAAAGCATCACTAGAGAGCTTCGGACTTACTGACTATGATTTAAACGAGTATCCGTCGCAGTTTACTGTAGTAATCTACGCAAACGGGATTTATACATCTTCACAAAAAGCATGGATCAGAAAACAGGTAGAAAAAATAATGCCTGCACATCTGATTACGTATGTTATCTTTAATGGTCCTACGTGGGACGAATCTGACAGCAAGAACAATACATTTGAATACATCGATTCCCTCGATAAAACATGGGAAGAGATAGATAATTATGAATAGGGAGGATTATATGGCTACAACCTCTTATACACAAAATCTCGGTCTGTGCGCATGGAGTGCTGGTGACCGCCCAAAGCGCATAGACTTTGTTACAGATAATAATATTATTGATGAGGTGCTCGGAGAGCACGTAAACAACAGCAGTATTCACGTGACAGAGGAAGAAAAGACACGTTTTGAAAACCCATATACTGTGTATACATATTTAGGTGATGGAGCAGCTAAGAAGACTATTGAGCTTACTGATGAATACAAGTTTGCTATAGTGTTCCAAAAGTTTTATCCGACAGTTGAGATAGACAGCAATCAGAATATTATTTCGCATTTTGCTGTTGTCGGACGCAGCTTTGGCTCGTCTGCAAACATAACGCTTAGTAATCAGTCACTCGTAGTTACACAGGATACTGTGGCAACAGACGGTGTGATTAATAACTTTAATGAGGCTGAAGGACAGTATGTAGCATTGTTGTTTAAATAGGATATCTGGACATAAAAAAGCACCTGCCGATTGACAGGTGCTTAATTTATGTATTTATCTTTTCAGATTTATTTCAGCTGTATCAGCCTTGCTACTCTTTCTGCTTGCATAGCTTGTGTCAGAGTAACGATTATATCTGTGATAGCTACTGTAGTCAGGCTTTTTAGCAGGAGCAGAAGGGACAGTGCGATTAGTAGAAGTGCGAGATCTGTTGCTACTGTTTCTGCGCTGGCTCTGTTCTCTTGCTTTGAGTGTACGCAGACCTTTCTTGTATACAACTAAAGCAATAATAAAATACAGGATACCGATTGCGCTTAAGATGATTAATCCCCAGCCTAAGTATAACATCCACTGGCTGTCGTCTTCTGTTGACTTGTCATTCTTGATAGCAGAGAAGTCAGCAGCGTCAGCATTCTCGTTCTGAGTGATGTCGAGTTCGATGTTATCCCACTCGGTTTTTTCGAGAGCAGACTCATCAAAATCTGAAGTATCATAAAGAGTTGTGTAGTCAGAAATACTGCCTGCTGAACCATCGTACTGATTCACAGCTGCATCGTCATCGAAGTAGTAGAAATCATCTGTAGTAGGAGTTATAGTTACTGGCTCTGTAGGTGTATATTCAGTAGCAGGTGGTGCTTCTGTTGGAGCTACAGGTGTCTCAGTAGGAGGCTCTACGTACTCTGTTTCAGTTGGTGTTTCAATAGGTGGGTTTGTTTCAACCGGCGTCTGAGTTTCCTCAGGAGCAGCATATGCACTGAGCGAAAACATCGCAACGCACACAAAAACAGTGACAAGTGCTGCAAGTATAGTTGTTCTTTTATTCACATTATCACTCCCTGAATAAAATGTGCATTTAAGTTAGAATTATACAAAAATTATTGTACAGTTTCAGCTTCAACTTCGAACATAGATGGCTCGTAGTCGTTAACAGCGTCGCTTACTGTGATATTTAGAGTGTTTGCTAAATCTTCGATATATTTAGTGAACTCTTCATCTTTGTAGTTCTTGAGTACAGTTGCTCTGTTAGTAGCGTCGCCGATGTACTTATCGATCTGGTTTTTGATTGCTTCTTTGTAGAAGAAGTAAATAACCTGTGAGTTGTCAGCGCCGATTACTTTGCTGGATGCTTTGCCTTCTTTGAGCTTTTCGATCTCTTTAACAAGGTCTTCGCCGATAACGCTGTCAGCTAAAATCTCTACGTTAGATATTCTAGGATCATCTTGGATTTCATAATCCTTCATGTAGTTCTTAACTACATCGTCAAGCTTTGTGCCTGCGTTGATAGAGTCAACGTAAGACTTGAAGTCAGCCTTGATTTTATCAGACTCTTTTTTGCTTAATGCTTCGTTCTCATTTGTCTTTGTGCCGTCTTCGTTTTCAACTTCTACTGACTTGTAGAGGTTAGTGTTGAAGTAGGTGTAGCTTGTGTAGTTTTCTGTGAAATATGCAGTGAGTTCTTTATCAGTAACTTCTTTTTCACCGCCTGCACCGTAAAGTGCATCGAATACAGCCTGCTGTTTAACAGAGCTTGTGTAGAAATACTCGAAAGACTCGTATGAAACGCCGAGTGGCTCGTAAACATCCTTGTAAGGGCTGATGTACTGTTCACCGTAAGTTGAGTAGTATGGGTCGTACTCCCAGCACTCTTTAGCGTAAGCTTTGTAGCCTTCTACGTCAGCTTCGTCGATAGTAGCGCCAAGACGCTCAAATTCATAGTCAATAGCAAGAATAGTTCTGAGTGTCATGTCAGCTTCCTGCTTGATCCACTCTGAAGCTACCATAGTTGTGCCGTCGTCGTCTGTTATTTCAACGTCGAGGAAAGATGTCTCGCCGTTGTATGTGCCAGCTTCTGCGTCGTAAGCTTCAGTCTGCTGAGCATAGCTCTGAGCCTGACCGTAAGCAGAATTAAGAGCATAGATATAAACACCGATTGCAAGCTCGTTGTCGCCTTCTTTGTAAGACCACTGTGGTGTGAGCGAACAAGCAGCTGATGAAAGTGCGATAATGCATACGAGAATTACCGCAAGAAGTTTTGTAAAGTTTTTCATAGTTTTTACCATCCTTTGAAATTCTTAAACGTACTTAGTCATTATACATAATAAAGTGAAATTTGTCTACATATTGTGCGAAAAAAAGCAAATGTTCACAATTTAGATACTAATTTATTCCTATAAATGAGCTAAATTTAGAAGAATATTTCCTTTAAAGCATTAAGCGGTTCGATTCTTGCCCTGCTTCTGACCGCAATATACGGTTTGCCTGAAGCGCTGAGCATAGCCTGACCTTTGAGTTTTGAAATCAGTAACGACACTTCTTCGCGCTTGATTGAGTCGATATAAAGTAGCAGACTGTTGTCGTTTTGCTTGATTTCATATATACCCATATTACTAGCGATATTTCGTATAAGCGCTATGTCGATAAGTCCCATAACGGATTTTGGGATATCTCCGTAACGGTCAATGAACTCATCAATAACGTCTAGAGAATCTTCCTTTGTCTTAATGTCTGCGATGCGACGGTAAGCGTCGAGTCGGTTAGAAAGATTAGTGATATATTCATCAGGGATATGAGCCTCGATAGCAACA
>JAUMXP010000150.1 GCA_030529125.1 Eubacteriales bacterium
ACATTCGAAATGGATGGTCAGGTTGTTTCTATTATTGAATTTCAGCACGTAAAACCTGGTAAGGGTGCTGCCTTTGTTAGAACAAAGATCAGAAACGTTATCACAGGTTCTGTTGTTGAAAAAACTTTCAACCCTAACGATAAGTATCCAACGGCTTTCATTGAGAGAAAGGATATGGAGTACAGCTACAACGATGGCGACCTCTACTACTTTATGGATACAGAGACATGGGAGCAGGTTCCAATCAACGCTTCTATTCTTGGCGATAGCTTCAAGTTTGTTAAGGAAAACATGACATGTAAGGTTCTTTCTTACAAGGGCAACGTTTTCGGTGTTGAACCACCAAACTTTGTTGAACTTACTATCACACAGACAGACCCTGGTTTTGCTGGTAACACAGCTACTAACGCTACTAAGCCAGCTACAGTTGAAACAGGCGCTGAGATTAAAGTTCCACTCTTCATCGAAGAGGGCGAAGTTGTTCAGATCGATACTCGTACAGGCGAATATCTTGGTAGAGCATAAGGAGTATTTACTATGACATTATCAGAGAGAATTTCTTATATCAGAGGTTTAGCTGATGGTCTTGAACTCGATAACGAAAAGAAAGAAGTTAAAGTTCTTAACGCTATTATTGAGCTTTTAGACGATATGGCTTTAGCAGTAGAAAGCACAGAGGAGCTTTATGATGAGCTTGCTGAGCAGGTTGATGCTATTGACGAAGACCTCACATATCTCGAAGACGACTTCTATGATGACGACTGCGATTGTTGTGACTGCTGTGACGACGATTGCGATGACTGTGATTGCTGTGATTGCTACGATGACGATGAGGCTTACTACGAAGTAACTTGTGGCAAGTGCGAAGAGCAGATCTGCGTTAGCGAAGACGTTCTTTTAGAAGGCGAAATCACATGTCCTAACTGTGGCGAGCTTCTTGAGTTTGATTTCTCAGGTTTATGCGATGACGATTGCGATTGCGATTGTTGCTGCGGTGACGACGAATAATTTTAACATTCATAACACCTCTCGAGTATTATATCGAGGGGTGTTTTTTTGCGCGCAAAAAAGAAATTGTCCAAAAGTAAATCGATTTTTATAAGAATACTTTTATTATTTTTAGCTGTAATAGTTACTGTTGTTATTTTCTACGAGTTAACCATAAAAGAACGAATAGAGCTAGCTATTATTGCCGAAGTCAAGACTGTATCATATATGGCAATAAACGACGCTGTAACAGATTATCTGAGCGAAAACAGGGATATGACTAACGATTTATTTGTCATTTCATCAGATGAAAATAAAAAAATCAACTCAATAAAAGAGAATATGTTTAGCGTAAATATGCTGAAAACTAATGTTTCCAATATGTCACAGAAGTATATTGAAAAATCTATGAAAACAGACGGAATTAATGTTAACCTAGGTAATTTTACTGGGTTGAATATACTGTCTGATGTGGGTCCTGTTGTGCATTTTGATATAGATTCTATTCCTACTGTAAGCTGTGAAGTTGTTAGTTCCTTTGAATCGACTGGACTCAACCAAAGTGTTCAACATATATCACTTGATGTTTATGTCGATATTTATGTTGGTAATCCTATCAGAATTGAATCAATTAATTTTGAAACCAGTTTTGAGATAGCTCAGACTGTTATTATTGGTGACATTCCGTCGACGTATGGGCTAATATCTAGATATTGATATAAAAATGTAAAAATACTATTAAAAACCGCAATATAATGAGAAAATCTATTGAAATTGAACTGAGTTTATGATAATATACTATAGATAATACATAATTAGGGGGATAGTGTCTTGTGAAAAGCAAATACACTGATTTTCAAAACATTACCCAAGAAGAATATTTCAATCTGATTGCTGAACTTATGGCTGTCAGAAAACGTGCTGATGTGCCACTTGCTTATGTCCGAACATACGGATGTCAACAGAATGTTGCAGACAGTGAGCGTATCAAAGGAATGCTTTATGAGTCTGGTTTTTCTTTCACTGAAAATGTAGAGGAAGCTGACTTCATCCTGTTTAACACCTGCGCTGTCAGAGAACACGCTGAAGATAGAGTGTTCGGTAATGTTGGTGCATTGAAGAATATAAAACGTAAGCATCCGTCTGTTATGATTGCTTTGTGTGGCTGTATGATGGAACAAGAACACGTAGCTCAGCGTATCCACGACAGCTTTCCGTTTGTATCATTAGTTTTCGGTACTAACTGTTTACACGAATTTCCGCGTCTTTTATATAACACCTTGTTATACGGTAAGCGAACTTTTCTCAGAGGTAATACTGACGAGAATGTTTACGAAGGTATTCCGATTAAACGTGACGGTAATTTTAAAGGCTTTTTGCCGATTATGTACGGATGCGATAACTTCTGCTCGTATTGTATAGTACCTTATGTCAGAGGCAGAGAGAAGAGCAGACGTCCTGAGGTTGTTATTGAAGAAGCCAGAGAAATGATAGCATCAGGGTATAAAGACATCTGTCTGCTGGGACAGAATGTTAACTCGTATGGTAAAGGTTTGGAAGATAAACCGAATTTCTCACAGCTTTTAAAAGAGATTGATAAAATCGAAGGTGATTACTGGCTTAGATTCATGACCTCACATCCTAAGGATTGTACTAAGGAGCTTATAGATACAATTGCTGAGAGTAAACATATCAGCCATCATTTGCATCTGCCGTTCCAGTCAGGCTCAAATAGGATACTTGAGAAGATGAATCGCAGATACACTAGAGAAAAGTACCTTGATATTATCAAATACGCTAAAGAACGTATTCCTGACTTATCTTTGACCAGTGACATCATCGTTGGTTTTCCGGGTGAGACATACGAGGATTTTCAACAAACGCTTGAATTAATAAGAGAAGTTGAGTTCACTTCACTGTTCACTTTTATTTATTCTCGCCGCAAAGGAACACCTGCAGCCGATATGCCAGATGTTGCGACTGATGAGGAAAAGTCAAAATGGTTCCAAGAACTTCTCAAAGTTCAGGAAGAAATCGCAGCTAAACGCTGTGCTGATATGGTTGGTTCTGTTCAGAAAGTGCTAGTTGAAGAAAAATCATCTAACAAAGAGGGTATACTAAACGGTAGAACCAGCGGTAATATAATCGTAGAATTTGCGGCTGATGAAAGCATCATCGGCACATTTCAAAATATTAAAATAACTAAAGCTCGTAATTGGATACTTAACGGCGAGCTTGTAAAGGAGTAATTATAATGGAATTAATATCACTTGCTAGACAGATGGGACATGCTATCCAGAACGAAAAAGAATACAAAGACTTGCAGACAGCTAAAGTTGCTGCTGACAACGATAAAGAGCTTCAGGACTTAATTGGTGAGTTCAATCTTAAGAGAATGGCTATCAATAACGAAGCTTGTAAAGAAGACAGAGACGAAGACAAACTCAGAGAGCTTAACACTGAAATGCGTGATCTCTACACTAAGATTATGTCTAACGAAAATATGACAGCATACAACAATGCTAAAACAGCGCTTGATACTGTTATGCAGCGTGTGCTCGCTATCATCACTCAGTCTGCTGAGGGCGAAGACCCTGATACAACTGATTTTTCACAGTCTTGCACACATGACTGTTCTACTTGTGGTGGTTGTCACTAATCTGACTAATTTTTAGCGATAAGGAATGAGGGTAAATGGCTGAGCTTTCTCCTATGATGAAGCAGTATTTCAGCATAAAAGAGAATAATAAAGATAGCATCGTGTTCTTCAGACTAGGTGACTTTTATGAGATGTTCTTTGATGATGCAAAGATAGCGTCAAAAGAACTCGAACTGACACTCACTGGCAGAGATTGCGGTCAGGAAGAGCGTGCTCCAATGTGTGGTGTTCCTTTTCATAGTGCTGAAAACTACATTGCGCGACTTGTGTCAAAGGGATATAAGGTTGCTATTTGTGAACAAACAGAAGATCCATCGCAGGCTAAAGGCATAGTTA
>JAUMXP010000151.1 GCA_030529125.1 Eubacteriales bacterium
TAATGTTAACCTTGATATTGAGATGTTAGTTCACAGACCTACGAGCTTCAGCTTCCCGTCAGGCCACAGCTCTTCTTCTATGGGCGCTGCTACCACAATTTTCCTATGGAATAAGAAAGCGGGTATTCCTGCTCTTATCCTTGCGGTTTCTATTTGTTTTTCAAGACTGTATAACTATGTACATTTCCCAACAGATGTACTAGCGGGTATGCTGTTTGGCGTTTTAGCTTCATTATTGGTGTATCATATAGTTAAGAAACATCATTTTGATAATAAATTAGAGAACTTAAGATTCTCAAGAAAGGGTTAATTATGGAGAAATTAACTATTAAAAAGCTTTATGACCTTGACCACACTATCGCTAAAGAACTTTTCCTATCTATCACATATCCGTGGGAAGCTCTTTCTAAGATTTCTACTTATATCTTAGAGCTCGGAGCTACTCTTGATAGTGATAAGTTCGATAAGATTGCTGACGACATCTGGGTAGCTAAATCAGCTAAAATTGCACCAACTGCATCTCTGAATGGTCCGCTGATTATTGACGAAGATGCTGAGGTAAGACACTGTGCGTTTATCCGCGGCTCTGCTATTGTTGGCAAGAATGCTGTTGTTGGTAACTCTACAGAGCTTAAGAACTGTATCCTCTTCGATAACGTACAGGTGCCACACTACAACTATGTAGGGGATAGTATCTATGGCTACAAGTCACACACAGGCGCTGGTGTTATCGCCTCTAACTTAAAGAGCGACAAGTCACTCGTTACTGTTATGTGTGACGGCGAGAAGGTTGAGACAGGCGTTAAGAAGTTTGGTGCTATGATTGGCGACTTTGTAGAGGTCGGCTGTAATTCGGTTATGAACCCTGGTACAGTAATTGGCAGAAACTCAAACGTATATCCACTGTCTTTTGTACGTGGTTATGTTGAGGAGAACAGTATCTACAAACGTCTTGGCGAAATCGCAGAAAAAAGATAAATATAGCAAAAAAAGGGAGCTGAGTGTATCAGCTCCTTTTTGTTATTATTTGTCAGTTTTATCTGTGAGTTCTGTAATATTTTTAAATAGGATGAAGAACTTTTCGTTTACTATAGTGCCTGTGCATATAACATCGAGGTTGTCGGGTGCATTTGATAAGAAGTCGTGTACTTCTGTTTCAGGTAAAAGACCTTTGCCTACAGCATCGAAGACACCGTCAAGGACCAGCATATCATATTTGCTTGTTAGTACTGTGCGTACTGCACAGTCAAACAACTCTCTGAAAACCTTGCTTAGCTGAGCCTTATTCTCGACAGCAGCGTCAGCAGGTAGCTCTAGCTCAACAGGTGCGGTGATTAATGTGATGCTATATATAGTTGATAATGCGTTAGTGATTGATTCAGAATCGTTTTTGATGAAGTCTACAAAAAGCACTTTTTTGTCTTTTGCAGCAGCTCTGACAGCAACGCCGATTGCGCTGCAGGTTTTACCTTTTCCTGATCCGTAGTATAAAGAGAGCATAAAATCATCCTTTCTGGTTCTATTTTACACCAAAAAATAATGGTTTGCAAACCTTAAATTGAGGTATATAATATATACATTATTATATATAGGAGTTAATTATGAGTAAAAAACGAGCACTTTTTATACGAATTGTAGCTATTGTTTGTGCTGCTTTGATAGTTGGTTCAGTTGTAGTAACTGCATTTTTAGTTCAATAAAAGAATTAAAAGCAATAAAAACACCATATTTTGTGATAAAAAACAGCGATTTGGACTATTTTATAAAAAAGTTTTCCAACTTGTGCGGGTGTTTCTTCGAAAAAACAATAATATAATTTACGGTTTTTGTGACAAAAAAGTCTAAAAAACCGCATTACAATCACATTTTTGAGCATTTTAGGTATTTTTCGCCCCTTTGGTAATATTGCACAAAAACACGCTTGTGTTTTTACTAAAATTTCTACACAATAAATTCAGCCGTTTTTGTTGATTTTATATTATATATATTGTATAATCTTCCTTGCGTGACTGCAATTGATATGCGATGAAGCGGGAGGTTGCGACCAAAGGGTCGGTTTTTCCGTGGAGTATGTCCGATTTTAAACCGGGCGAAAGAATACTGATTTGTGTGCTAAATGACATTGGGGTTGCTATGTCATAAAGACACCAAAGCGCTTTTCACTATCCGGTTAACAAGAAAAGTTAATCGGTTTTTTAATGGATGTGGTGGAAACACCCGGCGATGTGGAAAGGTTTTGAACTACGCCCGCCAACTAAATTTTTAAGGAGGCGACGATATGGCAGTCAAGGAAAAAATCAGAATAAGACTTAAGGGTTACGATCATCAGCTGGTAGACCAGTCTGCTGAGCGTATCGTAGCAACAGCTAAGAGAACAGGTGCTAGAGTATCAGGCCCAGTTCCACTTCCAACAGAGAAGCAGGTTGTTACAATCCTTAGAGCTGTCCACAAGTACAAGGATAGCCGTGAGCAGTTCGAAATGAGAACTCACAAGCGTCTTATCGACATTTTAAGACCGTCAAACAAGACAGTCGAGGCTCTTATGAGCTTAGAGCTCCCTGCTGGTGTTGAGATCGAGATCAAGTTATAATCACTGACTTATCCCAACCAACCACAGACAGGATCATGTCGGCACAGCCGACCAATAATCTAACAAGGAGGAATAGATGATGCAGAAAGCATTAATCGGCAAGAAGATCGGTATGACTCAGATCTTCGACGAAAAGGGAAAAGTTGTTCCCGTAACTGTTGTTGAAGCAGGCCCATGTGTTGTTTCAATGAAGAAGACAGTTGAGAACGATGGCTACGAAGCTGTTCAGATCGGTTTCGGTGACATCAAACCAAAGCACGTTACAAAGCCTTTACAGGGTCACTTTAAGAAGGCTGACGTAGCTCCAAAGAGAACTCTCAAAGAGTTCAGATTCGATGATTGTGCAGCTTACGAGCTTGGCCAGATCATCAAAGCAGACATTTTCGAAACAGGCAACAAGGTAGACGTAACAGGTACCAGCAAAGGTAAGGGCTATGCAGGCGTTATCAAGCGTTGGAACTTCGCTCGTCTTAAGGAGACTCACGGTTCAGGTCCTGTAGCTAGACACGGTGGTTCAATGGGCGCATGTTCATCACCATCAAGAGTCTGGAAGGGCAAGAAGATGGCAGGTCACCTCGGTGCTGAGAAGGTTACAGTACAGAACCTCGCAGTTGTAAAGATTGACGCTGAGAACAACCTCATCGCTATCAAGGGCGCTATTCCAGGTCCAAACGGCGGTATCGTTGTTGTTAAAGACAGCGTAAAGGCTTAAGGAAGGAGGAAATAATATGCCAAATGTAGCAGTTGTTGATATGGAAGGCAAGAAGGTTTCTACAGTAGACCTTGCTGATTCTATATTCGGAATTGAACCAAATGCCGCAGTTATGCATCAGCTTGTTGTAAGCTATCTTGCTAACCAGCGTCAGGGTACACAGTCAGCGCTCACAAGAGCTGAAGTATCCGGCGGCGGTAAAAAGCCTTGGAGACAGAAAGGCACAGGTCGTGCACGTCAGGGCTCTACAAGAGCACCACAGTGGTACCACGGCGGCGTAGTATTTGCTCCAAAGCCAAGAGACTACAGATTCTCTGTTAATAAGAAAGTTAGAAGACTCGCTATGAAGTCTGCTTTCTCAACAAAGGCTCAGGGCTCTGAGATCATCGTTGTTGATTCTATCGCTCTTGATACATTCAAGACACAGACAATCGCTAAGATGCTTACTGCTGTAGGCTCTGAGAAGAAAGCACTCATCGTGCTTCCTACAGTTGATGAGAAAGTTATCAAGTCAGCTAGAAACATCGCAGGCGTTAAAACAGCTCAGGTTAACGAGCTCAACGTTTACGACATCTTAAACGCTGACAAGCTTATCATCGTTAAAGATGCACTTGCAAAGATTGAGGAGGTATACGCATGAGAGCACAGGATATCGTAATTCGCCCAATCATTACTGA
>JAUMXP010000152.1 GCA_030529125.1 Eubacteriales bacterium
TATTATCGGTAACATACTGGTTGCTGTACTCGAAGCTTTGCTTGTAGGTATTCAGGTACTCAGACTTGAATTTTACGAGATGTTCTCAAGATTCTACATCGGTGACGGCAGACAGTACAAGCCAGTTAAAATAGAAAAAGATTAATTTCAATTTTTTATTCATAAATCGGAGGTTAGATTATGTTAGATTATTTACTGTTTTTTATTCCGGCTGCTTTTTTAGTAATTTCTGTACTTATTGCTATTAAGTCATTTGAAAAAGGCAAAAGCCCTAAGAGAACTGTACTCACACAGATATGCTCATTCTGTGCAGTGTTCGCTTTCTGCGCTATCTGCCCTATCGTTACTCACGCTGCTGAAGTAGCTCCAGAAGCTGTGGCTGCTGCATCAGACGCTACTGGTCTTGGCTACATCGCTGCAGGTATCTGTACAGGTCTGTCATGTATCGGTGGTGGTATCGCGGTTGGCGGTTCTGCTCCTGCTGCTATCGGCGCTACAAGTGAAGACCCTAAGAACTTCGGTAAGTCTATCATCTTCGTAGCTCTAGGCGAAGGCTGTGCGCTGTATGGTATGCTTATCTCTATCATGATCATCTCCAGTCTCGGCTAAAAGGATTTTATCATTATGAAAATGTATCTTATCAGCGACAATGTCGATACACTGATGGGTATGCGTCTTGCGGGCGTTGACGGTATAGTCGTACACAAACCACACCATGTTTACAAAGCGCTAGATGATGCGCTCAAGATGGAGGATGTCGCAGTCGTTATGATGACTGAAACTCTGATGAAGCTGTGTGAAGAAAAGATATACGACATTAAACTGCACAACTCTAAACCGCTTATTATCGAAATTCCTGACAGACACGGTAACGGTCGTACTAAAGACAGTATCACCAAATACGTGCAGGAAGCTATCGGTGTAAAGATTTAACTAAGACATAACAAGAAGGCTTATTATGAACGAAAACACTAAAACAAGTAACTTTCTTAATGCTATAAATAAATATGCTAAAGAGCAGAGTGACGCTATCAGACTCGAGGCTGAAGAATTCAAACAGCAGGAAATCGAGAAAGCTACCAAAGAAGGCATCACTGATGCATACAAGCTTATACAGAAGAACATCGCTGTTGAAAAAGCTAAAATCGTCAGCGAGTACGCTATGCGCGAGCAAAACAGCAGACAACAACTTTTTATTAGACGTGCAAAGATTGTAGCTTCTGTCTTTTTAAAAGCTAAAGATAAGCTTATAGCTTTCACTAAAACTGAGGAGTACACAGAATACTTGAGAAAAACTGCTAGCGAAATTGCTCAGGCTTTTGACAACAACAGCTGTGTTATCTACATCAGCAAAAATGATGAAGACAAAGCTCAGTTATTAGCTCAGCTTATCCCGTCATCTACTGTTGAAACCGACGATACTATCCTTATCGGCGGTATCAAGGGCTACTGCGAAAGCATGAAGATAGTAGCTGACAACACACTGGACACTAAGCTTTCTGACCAGCGCAAGTGGTTTAGTGAAACATCCAATCTGAAGGTGGTGTGAGTATGAGCAATTACTGTATTTACGGCATCAACGGCCCTGTTGTTACTATCAAAGGTGCGACTGATTTTTCAATGATGGAAATGGTATATGTAGGGCAGGAAAAGCTCGTAGGCGAGATCATTGGTATCAACGACAAGCTGACTACCGTGCAGGTTTACGAGGACACCACTGGACTTAAACCCGGTGACCCTGTAACCGGCACCAAAGCACCTATGAACGTAGTGCTCGGCCCTGGTATACTCAATAATATTTTCGACGGTATTGAACGTCCTTTGTCTGAAATTGAGAAGAGCGAAGGTGCGTTCATCAACCGCGGTTCTCAGGTATCAGCTCTTGATATTGAGAAGCTGTGGGACGTAACTATCACAGCTAAAGTCGGCGACTACTTAAACGGTGGCGAGATCTACGCTACACTCCCTGAAACGGATATTATCACTCATAAATGTATGGTACCGCCTAATTTAAGCGGTAAGGTTACATTCACAGCCCAAAACGGACAGTACAAGCTACACGACACTGTAGCTATCATAGTTGATGACAACGGCACTGAGCACAAGCTGTCACTGTGCCAGAAGTGGCCTATCCGTACACCTAGACCTGTTAAAGAGCGACTGTCAGCGTCTGTTCCGCTCATCACAGGTCAGCGTGTTATCGACACACTCTTCCCTGTTTCCAAGGGTGGCACTGCGGCTATTCCTGGAGGTTTTGGTACAGGCAAGACTATGACTCAGCATCAGCTTGCTAAATGGTGCGATGCTGACATCATCGTATACGTTGGTTGCGGTGAACGTGGCAACGAGATGAGTCAGGTACTGCAGGAGTTCTCTGAGCTTATCGACCCTAAGAACAACTGCCCTATGACATACAGAACTACTCTGATTGCTAACACATCTAATATGCCGGTTGCTGCCAGAGAAGCATCAATATACACAGGCATCACGCTAGCTGAATACTACAGAGATATGGGCTACAACGTAGCTATTATGGCAGACTCCACTTCCCGTTGGGCTGAGGCTCTGCGTGAGATTTCAGGCAGACTTGAGGAAATGCCTGCTGAAGAAGGCTTCCCTGCTTATCTGCCATCACGTCTGTCTGAGTTTTATGAGCGTGGATGCAGAGCTAAGGTATTATGCAACGCTGAGGGCTCTGTCACTATCATCGGCGCTGTTTCTCCTCAGGGTTCTGACTTCTCAGAGCCTGTTACTCAGAACACCAAGCGTTTCACCCGTTGTTTCTGGGCACTCGACAAGTCACTTGCTTATGCACGTCACTACCCTGCTATCAACTGGATGGACAGCTACAGCGACTATTTTATGGATTTAGACCCATGGTTTGAAGAGAATTTAGGCGCTGACTTTATTGATTACAGAAGTCAGATTTCTGCTATGCTCGCTGAAGAAAGCAGACTGATGGAAATCGTCAAGCTCATCGGCTGTGACGTATTGCCTGACGATCAGAAGCTCGTAATCGAAACATCTAAGGTTATCCGTGTAGGATTTTTACAGCAGAATGCGTTCCACAAAGACGACACATTCGTACCACTAGAAAAGCAGAAGCTGATGATGAAAACTATCCTGCACTTACACAAGAAAGCCAAGCACATCTGCAGTGCCGGTATCCCAATTTCTAAAGTATTGCAGACAGGTCTGTTTGATAAACTGACTAAGATGAAGTACGATATTCCTAACGACAAGCTATCAATGTTTGACCTATATATCGCTGAGATCGACGAAAAAATCGCTTCTATCACACAGTAAGGAGGAAATGCTATGATTATTGAATATATTGGCGTCAAAGAGATTAACGGCCCACTGGTAGTTATCGATGGCGTCAAGGGTGTTTCCTTCGAGGAAATTGTTGAGTTACAGCTTGATGACGGCACTATGCGTCAGGGTCGAGTTGTACAGATAGAGGGTGAACGCATTGTCGTTCAGGTATTTGAGGGCACCAGACAGCTAAGCCTTAACAATACTAAAACAAGACTCACAGGCAGACCGATGGAGATGCCACTCTCCCCTGAGATCATGGGCAGAGTACTAAACGGCGCAGGTAAGCCTATCGACGGACTCGGTGATATTTTCCCTGAGAAAATGCTCAACATCAACGGCACACCGATTAACCCTGTGTCACGTATCTACCCTAGAAACTACATCAACACCGGTATCTCAAGCATTGATACTCTGATTACTCTTATCCGTGGTCAGAAGCTGCCTATCTTCTCAGGCTCAGGTATGAAGCACAACGAGCTTGCCGTACAGATAGTACGACAGGCTAAAATCAGCGGTGCTGAAAACGGCAAGTTCGGTATCGTATTTGCCGCTATGGGTGTTCAAAACGACGTTGCGCAGTACTTCAAAAAGAGCTTTGAAGAAAGCGGTGTAATGCAGAGAGTTGTTATGATGCTCAACCTCTCTAACGACC
>JAUMXP010000019.1 GCA_030529125.1 Eubacteriales bacterium
GACGCATGACAGCGCACTTTGTGTGTATAAGTATTATCACAGCGAGGAAAATATATGAGAGTAATCACAGGAAAAGCAAGAGGTCGGATTCTGGAAACCCTCAAGGGTGACGATGTAAGACCGACTACAGATAAAGTGAAAGAAGCAATTTTTTCGAGCATACAGTTTGAGCTTGAGGGAAGACACTTTTTAGACCTGTTTTCAGGGTGCGGACAGATGGGAATCGAGGCACTCTCCAGAGGATGCTCAACCGCTACATTTATTGATAGGAGCAAAGCCGCAATCAAGGTGATTGAGCGCAATTTATCGGTTACAAATTTGAAACAGTTTGCGAGAGTTCACAACGCTGATTCCTTGAGCTTTGCGAAAACGATGGGTGAAGAATACGACATAGTCTTTCTTGACCCGCCATATAACAAGGGGATTTTACAAGAAATTATGCCAATTGTTGCACAAAGAATGAAAAAAACCGGGGTTATTATTTGTGAAAGTGCATTAAATGATGAAATATTACAAAAATATTACAAATTCACCCTTGACAGACAAAGAACCTATGGTAAAATAAAGGTAAGCATATATCGTCACGAGGACTATATATAGTGGTTCGTGAATTTTTCTTAGGGGGCTATTATGGACGCTACAACAGTGATTTGCCCAGGTAGTTTTGACCCGGTTACACTCGGACATATCGATATCATTCAAAGAGCAGCTAAGATGTTTGACAAGGTTATCGTTGCGGTGCTTGTCAACATGTCTAAACAGCCTAGCTTTACGATAGATGAACGTATCAGTTTTCTGAAAACAGCTATCGGTGATATTGATAATGTTGAGATAGTTGGCTTTTCGGGACTTTTAGCGGATTACGCTAAAGAGCGCGGTGCCAAAGCAGTTGTTAAAGGTCTTCGAGCAATGTCTGATTTCGAGTATGAATTCCAGATGGCACTCACTAATAAAAAACTTAATCCAGAGCTTGATACAGTGTTTCTGACATCTGACTCACAGTATATGTATTTAAGCTCCAGTATGGTTAAGCAGGTTGCTTCACTTGGCGGAGATATCAGTAATTTTGTTCCCGCCTGTATACATGCGCAAGTTTATGAACGTTTAAAAAAATAACAGAAACCAGAAAGGAAATATGAAAATGAGAGTGGACGAACTTATCAACGAGTTGCAGGACTTAGTTGCTGATGCGAAATCAATTCCGCTGACAGGCGGCAAGGTTATGGTTGAGGCAGAGAAAATCTACGACATCCTTGACGAAATCCAGGACACACTTCCTGCAGAAGTCAGACAGGCTAAGAACATCGTAGCTGACAGAAGCCAGATCATCGCTGAAGCTAAGAAAGAGGCTGAGGACATCATCAGAGCTGCTGAAGAGCGCAAGAAGGTTATGATCGAAGAATCAGAGATTATGCGTGCTGCTAAGGCTGAGGCTACAGAACTCTTAAACGAAGTTAAGTCTAAGGCTGCTGAAATGCGTAAGGCTGCTAACGACTACGTTGAGAACATCATGAAGAAGACTGACGATGCTATCACTGCTCAGCTCACAGAGCTTAGAAAAACACGTCAGAACTTAAGAATCACTAAGAAATCTTAAGTTTACATACTGATTAATAATCTTAAACCAAAAGGCTTCATTCAGAAGCCTTTTTTTGTTATCTATTTTTTGATAGTTTGAGCAGATAATATCTATGATGGTGTTGTTTATTAGCTTGTTTTAGAAAAAGGGCTAAATACTATTGTTGTTTGTCGAAGTTTGTTGTATAATAAAATAAATATATAAATAAAGGGGAATGAGTTATGAAAAAGATTATTTGTTTTGCACTTCTTTCTGTTATGATGCTTGTTATGTTTGCTGGTTGTGGCGAAGCTGCTGATGCTGACCTCAAGGCTGTTCTCTCTGATATCAACGCACAGTATTCTGATTCATCCGTTGAATTCAAGGAGCTTACAAGTGTAGATGACCTTAATGTGTATTATATGATTGCCCCTGAGGATGTTAAGCAGTTTGCAGCTCAGATCAGTACTGACACTTCTGCTGCACCTGTTGAGATAGTTTTAGTTGAAGCTGTTGACGAAACAGCAGCGCAGAATGTTAAGACTGCTCTTGATCGCCGCTTTAACTCTATTGTAGCGCTCTACACTTCATATAGTGCTGAAGAGCTTGCTGTTGTTAATGCTTGCGAAGTAACACAGAGCGGCAACTACGTAACCATGGTTGTAGCTGATAATTACGATGGTATTATGAGTATCGTTAACGAAGCTATACAGTAATGTTGATTTTTTGAGGTAGAAATGGACCAGTATAATAATTACAACAGAAGACGCTATACGCAAAAGCGCAAGCGCAGAAACTACCGCAGAATACGTAACCGAATCGTTATTGTCGGCACAGGTGTGCTGTTGATATTCTTGTTTATTTTATTGCTGACTTCTATCGCAAGCTGTGGCGATGATTCAAATGAAGCTGAGACTAATGCTACTGAGGTAGAAGCTACACAGGAAGTTGCTGCAGATGCAGACGACCCACTGTCGATAAACGTGTATACAAAGCCTGATATCGAAGATAACGGCACTACAGGTGTTGATTCAGGTGGCGTTTATGTGTGGAACAGAACAGCATTTGAGAAGTTCTACGGTGGAGATTCTCAGGCACAGCGTTATGCTCAGCTTATGAACGAAGCTGCGAAGTCTTTGGGCGATAATATCAAAGTGTACTCGCTGATTGCTCCTAACCACACTGAGTTTGGTTTACCGGATAGACTGAAAATCGATGATAATGGAATGACTTTATCTGAGAGTCAGGCTGACTATCTGAAGGCTGCTTATCAAGCTATGGACGAGTCAGTTACTGCTATTAATCCGTACAACAAACTCTCTGAGCACTGTAATGAGTACATATACTTCGATTCTGACCACCACTGGACAGGACTTGGAGCATATTACGCATATGAGGCTTTTGCGCAGACTTTAGATATGCCTGTACTTGATCTATCAAGTTGTACAGAAAACCAGATCGAAGGCTTCACAGGAACACTGATGAAGCTTACTTACGAACCTGTTAACACTGACACTGTCCACTACTGGACATTCCCGTACACTGTAAGTAACACTATTCACAACCAGTATGGTAGCGCTAATACTTACGATTCATGTTATTATCCGTATTCCGAAGCCGGCGATAACACCTACGGAGTTTTCCTGATGGGCGATAATCCGCTTGAAGTAATTGAGAGCACAAGCCCATCGTCCAATGGTGAGAAAATTGCGATTGTTCACGAGAGCTACGGTAATGCTATCACACCATATCTGACATATAATTATGATGTGGTTTATTCGATCGATTTCCGTTCTTGGAATGGCAACCTCAACGATTTCTGCGCTGAAAACGGTATCACAAATGTATTGTTTATGAGCGGTGTTATGAGTACAGCTAATCAGTCACATCTTGATTCTATAAGCGCTATACTCACAAAATAACAGTTATATATTAACCTCCTGCTACAGATGTTTAGAGTCTGTTGTAGGAGGTTTTTCTTTTGTTTTGATGTTTTAGATGCGTCGAAAGTTTATTTTTCTATATTAGCAGATTTCAATTTGTAAATTTTTTGTTATAAATCGTAACATTTACCTTGATTTTTCACTACATATAGTATATAATCATCTTATTAGTGGAACGAAGTGTCATTTTGTGACACAAAATATACATAAATGTACAGGAGGTGGCAGAATGTTTTCAGGTACTACTAATCAGACTATCGATTCAAAGGGCAGAATTATTCTGCCAGCTAAATTCAGAGAAGAGCTTGGTGACACAGTATATGTGACAAGTGGCTTTGAAAATTGTGTGCAGATTCTGTCACAGGAGCAGTTTGACAGATTGCGTGAGCAAATCCGTGAACTGCCTGCTGACAAAGCGTTGTCGCTCCAGTATATCCTGATTTCTCCTGCTACATCTGTGAGTGTCAGCTCACAAGGCAGAGTGATGATTGCTCAGAAACTACGCGAAGACGCTTCACTCAACAAAGATATCGTAGTTGTCGGCATGGATACTCGTATTGAAGTATGGGATAAGGATACTTTTGAAGCATTTATTATTAAACGTAAGCAGGAGTCAGTTAAAGAGGCTCTGGAGCTTTTGAGACTGTGAGGCGCGTATGAGCTTTTCACATATTCCTGTGCTCTTACATGAGACTATTGACGGACTAAATATAAAAGAAAACGGAATCTACGTAGATGGAACAGCCGGTGGCGGTGGACATTCTGCTGAGATTTTGTCACATTTAAAAGACGGCAAGCTTATCTCGATTGATCAGGATCCTGATGCTATCCGTCATGTGAAAGAGCGTTTCAAAGATAACGAAAATTCGATTATTATAAAAGGCAACTTCGGCAATATGAAGGAGCTCTTAAACTCAAGGGGCATATACTGCGTTGATGGTGTTATGCTTGACATCGGCGTTTCTTCTCATCAGCTTGATACAGGCGAACGAGGCTTTTCGTTCCATGAAGATGCACCGCTTGATATGCGTATGAGCCAGAGTGGTGTTTCAGCCGCTGATTTAGTGAATACTCTGGATTATCCTGAGCTTGCTCGTATCATTAATAACTATGGCGAGGAGAAGTTTGCCTCCTCAATAGCAAAGAATATCATAAAAGCAAGAGAGCAAAAGCGAATAGAAACAACTCTTGAACTGGCTGAAATTATTAAAAACAGCGTACCACAGAAAGTGCGTCGTGACGGACATCCTGCGCGAAAGACTTTTCAAGCGCTCAGAATCGCCGTGAATCGCGAACTCGATGTGTTAGAATCAGGTCTTGATGACGCATTTGAGTTGCTTAGCAAAGGCGGCAGACTTGCTGTCATTACTTTCCATTCTCTTGAAGACAGAATCGTTAAGCAGAAAATGGCTTCATGGTGTACAGGCTGTACTTGTCCTAAAGAGTTTCCTGTATGTGTATGTGGCAATAAGCCGAAAGCAAAGCTCATTAATCGTAAGCCGATTATAGCTTTACAAGAAGAGCTTGAAGTCAATGCTCGTTCACGTAGCGCAAAACTGCGAGTGTGCGAAAAACTCTGATTTTCACATCTTAATTCTATATAGAAAATATAGTTGTCAAATCCGCTATACGATACGGTAAATAATGTCTATATTTGTAGTTATTTACTATGGACTTGAGTGTATCTGTGTGGTAAAATAATAACAAAGTTGTAAATATTGTTACAATTTAGGTTACCAACTATAAATTGTGGTGTATAAATTTATTTACACTATATGATGGGATATCATGGATATCCGCTCTATTGTTCGGGAAACGAATTATTCCCCCGGCTTATTTTAATTATGTCAAAGTTGTAATTTTTAACCTGATAATCTTTGACTGTTTATTATTGATTATTTCTACTTTACATATCGCCTGAAAAACAGAAACCAATTAACAGAACATGGGGTGCATCTATGGCTTACGAGTACCGTAACCTGGCTTATGATTTGCGCTTGTTCGAAGATGAAGAGATGTATTCTTCCGCAGTGAAAGCCCCAGAAAAGCATAACGCTAAATCTAAGCCGAAAAGAGAAAAAAAGAATATTGAAGTCGACAAACCTAAGAGCACCATCAGAAAGGTCAAGAGGAGAAAAAACAACTTCGTAAACATCTCAGTAGCAGTTGTGCTTGCTGTGATGGTTGTGATAGTTGTTGGTCTGATTATCCATGGTCAGGTTCAGCTTACCGAGGTGAACCATAAGATCACAGCAGCTCAGAAAACTCTTGAAGAACAGCAGAGTCTTTATACTCAGCTGCAGATGAAAGTCGACGCAAGCATATCAACAGCCGTTGTTGAGAAGTATGCTAAAGAAAGACTCGGTATGTCCAAGGTCGCAAACTCTCAGAAAGAGTTTATCAGCTTGTCTGAGGGCGACAAGGTCGAGATCGCGTCTGATTCTAACGATAACGTGTTTGACAGTGTGGCAGATGCGTTCTCGTCTTCAGGGGCATAATATTCATGCAGGCTTAATAAGTATGTATAAGAATAAGAGTTGAGATTTTGTCTTAACTCTTTTTCTGCTATTGTATGGGTTGATTTTTTAGTCAAAAATCAACCGATAGAGATGTTTATTCACTGAAATTTGATGTTTTTTTCAGATTTATTTTAGATTTTTTTAGTATATTTATTCAGAAAGGAGAGTGACCGGAATGGGTGCAAACCAGAGATTAAGACAACGTACAGTATGGCTGCTTATTATAATTTTGGTAGTTGGTTTTGGTGCGGTTATTTCGCGTCTTGCTTTTTTGCAGCTCGTACAGGGTGAAGACCTACAGCAAAGAGCAGTTAAACAACAACTTTCTGATACTAGTATAAGCGCTAAGCGTGGAACTATTTACGACAGAAACGGCAAGGTGCTTGCTCAGAGCGCATCGGTATGGCAGGTCGTTTTATCTCCTATAAATTTCGAAGAAGATTCTCAGCGTGAGTATGTAGCTACACAGCTTTCACAGATTCTGTCACTCGATTATGAAGATGTGCTTGAGAAGACTAAGGAAAACAGCTACTACAGTGTAGTTAAGAGAAAAGTTGAGAGTAACGAGCGAGATCAGGTGCTCGAGCTCATGAATAAACTCGAAGATGAGGATATTCCTGCAGTTATCGCGTTGCTTGATGACTACAAACGCTACTATCCGTACAGCGAGCTTGCATCATCAGTAATCGGATTCACAGGCTCTGATGACCAGGGCTTATCTGGTGTTGAGTATCAGTACAACGATTACCTTACAGGAACTCCAGGCCGTATCATCACAGCTACTGACGCTGTCGGCGGAATAATGCCGTTTGACTACAGCCAGAACGTTGACACCATAGACGGTAACTCTCTGGTGCTGACAATAGATGAGACTATCCAGAGCATTATTGAGAAATATATGCAAAAGGGTATAGAGGATAACGACGTCTACAACCGTGGCGTTTGTATCGCTATGGAGATCAAAACTGGCGAGATCCTCGGTATGGCTACAGTAGAGGGATATGACCCTAACGACCCGTTCACTATCAGCAAAGAAGATCAGAAGATGATCAGCTCTATCAACAGAGAGTACCTGTACGAAAACGGATACTTAGATGAAACTTCCACTGCATCAGGCAAAGAAGTCGACAAGCTGATAGATCAGGCAAAATCAGAAGCTGAGAGCGCGGCACTTTCTAAGATGTGGCGTAATAAAGCTATCAGTGATACATACTATCCGGGTTCTGTTTTCAAGATGATTACGCTGTCTATGGCGCTTGAGGAAAACACAGTATCCCCTAAAACGAAATTTGTGTGCAATGGTTACTTCCAGTTGTACAATGAAAAAATCGGTTGTCATAATACAGCAGGTCACGGCACTCAGAATTATACTAAGGCGCTGTGTAACTCATGTAACCCTGCTTTCATAGAAATTGGTCAGTCAGTTGGCGAGGAGAAATTCTGGGAGTATTATCAGGCTTTTGGCTTTTCTGAGAAAACAGGAATTGACCTCCCTGGTGAATCTGATGACTTGTTCTTCTCCGAAGACGGCACTATGGGTCCTGTCGACTTAGCGGTTGCGTCCTTTGGTCAGAACTTCTCCGTTACACCTATCCAGATGATTACAGCTGCGTCTGCTATTGCTAACGGTGGAAAGCTTGTACAGCCACACGTTGTAAAACAGATTTTAGCTGCTGACGGTTCAGTTGTTAAGAACATCAGCACAGACTATAAACGTCAGGTTATTTCTGAAGAAGTAGCCAAAGAGATGTGTGCTGTTTTAGAAGAAAATGCTATCAACGGTAGTGGTAAGAACGGTTACGTTGCGGGCTATCGTGTAGCAGGTAAAACAGGTACATCTGAAAAACTCACCGACTCCAACGGTGACTTTGTGCAGGACTATATCGCTTCTTATTGCGGCTTTGCTCCTGCTGACAATCCTGAGATTGCGATGCTCGTTTTCTTTGACACACCGCTGGGCGGTAACTACTACGGTAGTGCTGTTGCAGCCCCTGTGTTTGCAAATATTATGAGCGAAGTGCTTCCTTATCTTGAGCTTGAAGCAAGATATACTGATGAAGAAGCAGCTAACGTAGATACAACCGCAGGTTCATACACAGGTCTGTCTGTATCTGAAGCTGAGAAGATTGTTAACAGCGACGGCTTTGACGCTACTATTAAGGGCGAAGGCACTACAGTAGTTGCTCAGATCCCTGCAGCAGGAAGTAAGATACCAACCGGTGGTACGGTTGTTCTCTATACTGATGATACAAGTATTAACGAGAAGGTCACAGTACCTAACTTCGTCGGATTCAGCTTGTCTGATGTTAACTATATTGCGTCGTACTATGGCGTCAACGTAAGTCTGACAGGTACGGTGAATTCCAGCGACAGTGTCTCTGTGACACAGGATGTTGCTGAGGGCACGTTAGTCAGCCCTGGTACTGTAATTACTGTATCGTTCAGCACGAGTGGTATTAACGACTAGTTAAATTACTTAAAATAAATGAGGTGTAAAAATGGCTATAGGATTATGGGCTTTTGTGACAGCTATTATTGCTTTCACGATTTCTGCTGTATCAGGTAAATACCTGATTCCATTCCTTCATAAACTTAAGTACGGTCAGACAATACTTGATATTGGACCATCATGGCATAAGAAAAAGCAGGGAACTCCTACTATGGGCGGTCTGATGTTCATCTTAGGTATTGTGGTTGCGACAGTTACAGGTGTGTGCCTGTATGCTGCTTTACATGATGGCTTTACACAGACAGAGAAATTTATCTTTGCGGGTCTTGTGATGGCTGTGTGCTATGGTGCAGTCGGATTTATCGATGACTATATAAAAGTTGTTAAGAAGCGTAACCTCGGTCTTACAGCTATCCAGAAGCTTGTTTTACAGTTTAGTGTAGTGTCACTTTATCTCTTTGTTATGTGGTGGCTTGGCGATGATACAACTATCGCAGTACCATTCTATGACTCCTTTGATTTAGGTTGGTTATATTATGTTATCATGGGTGTTGTGATTGTTGGTATTACTAACGCTGTCAACCTTACAGATGGTATTGACGGTTTAGATGGTTCTATCACATTCTTTGTAGCACTTTTCATGATGGTTATTTCAAACCTCTTTACAGTATTTGATACTAACGTATTGTTCTGCGCTGCTGTTGCAGGTGGTTGTCTTGGCTTCCTTGTGTGGAACTTCCACCCGGCAAAGGTATTCATGGGCGACACAGGCTCGCTGTTTCTAGGCGGTATTGTCTGTGCTATGGCTTTTGTTATGGATATGCAACTTATTATGATTTTAGTTGGCCTTGTGTATATTCTCGAGATGTTCTCGGTTATGCTTCAGGTATCATATTTCAAGCTTACGCACGGTAAGCGTATTTTCAGAATGAGCCCGATTCACCACCACTTTGAGATGGGTGGTTGGAGCGAGATGAAGATAGTTGTAGTATTCAGTTGTGCTACAGTTGTTTTCGGTCTTATAGCAGTTTTACTCTTAGTTTTCGGTTAAGTTTTTTATAAATCAGAAAGGAGATGAATCAGTTGAGCACAAGTGATCTGAGAAGAGAATCTGATAGAAGAAGATACAGCAGTGAAAGATATGCCACAGCTGGTGCATCTTCTAACAGATATCGCAGTAGTAATGCTCAGCCAAAGAGCACAAAGAGGAAGAAGCAATTCTCACTTCTATCTATCGGTAAAGGCTTGGATGTGCCTTTCTGTATGCTGATTGTGTTGCTTCTTGCTATTGGTATCACAATGATGTTTTCAGCGAGTTATCCGGTTGCGTTGTCTGAAATCGGTGACAGCTACTATTACCTTAAACGTCAGCTGTTGTTCGCTATTATCGGTTTAGTGATCATGCTCGCGGTATCGTATGTTGACTACCATTATTTTCACAGGTTTTCAGCATTGATTCTAGGTGTATCTTATTTTGCACTTATTCTGGTACTTCTGATTCCGTCGGAAACTGGTATCCACCGATGGATCGGTATCGGTGACTATGGTATTCAGGCATCTGAGATAACCAAATTTGCTATCATCCTTTTCCTTGCTCACTGGGGCAGTAGATATTACGACAGAATGCACACGCTGAAGTATGGTGTAATGCCTGGTGCTACAGTATTTGGCACAACAGCTTTTCTGCTACTTCTTGAACCGCATTATTCATGTATTGTTATTGTTGCGATACTCA
Source organism: Eubacteriales bacterium (assembly GCA_030529125.1). Classification (GTDB taxonomy): domain Bacteria; phylum Bacillota; class Clostridia; order Oscillospirales; family Acutalibacteraceae; genus Ruminococcoides. Next base: position 10,205 of record JAUMXP010000019.1, read on the forward strand.
CGGTCCTTATGATGTTCTTGTCAGGCATTAAAGTCAAATGGCTTGCTGTTGCAGCGGTTATTCTTGCAGTTGTAGTTTTGATTTTATGGGCGACTGGTCTTCTGTCCTATGCTATGGATCGTATGGACGGATGGGGCAAGGCGCTTGAGCCTGTCGGAGAAGAACAGATTCAGCAGACTTGGCAGACCAGAAACTCTCTGTATGCTATTGGTTCAGGTGGCTTGTTTGGCTTAGGACTTGGTCAGTCACGTCAGAAATATCTGTACCTGCCTGAACCACAGAACGACTTTGTATTCGCTATTGTATGTGAGGAGCTCGGTCTCATAGGTGCCATCGCGATACTTCTGATTTTTGCGCTCCTTGTTTGGCGTGGTATCGTTATTTCGCTTAGAGCCAAAGACCGATTTGGTAAATTGCTTGGTATCGGTCTGACGTCGCAGATAGGTATACAGGTAATACTCAATATTCTGGTTATCACCGACTGGCTACCTAATACGGGTATCAGTTTGCCGTTCTTCAGTTACGGCGGTAGTTCGCTGTTGATGTTGCTGTTCCAGATGGGTGTTATTCTTTCTATTTCACGTTCAGCTAATATTGAAAAAGCATAAGTTTATATTGAGAGGCGTTTTATGAAGATTTTACTTGCCGGTGGCGGTACAGCCGGTCATATTAATCCTGCGCTTGCTATTGCAGGCTATATCAAAGAAAAAGAACCTGATACTGAGATTCTGTTTATCGGTAATCGCGACGGTATGGAACAGACTCTTGTTAAAAAAGCCGGTTTCGAAATCAAATCTATCGTCATAAGCGGTTTTAAACGCAACTTCAAACCTAAGTCAATAGTTCATAATATTAAGACTGTTTCACGCGTATTTACAGCTTCTTCTAAAGCTAAGAAACACATAAAAGAGTTTGCTCCTGATATTTGTATCGGTACTGGCGGTTATGTCAGCGGACCTGTTGTACGTACAGCGATTAAGATGGGTATCCCCGCAATAATTCATGAGCAGAATGCGTTTCCGGGCGTTACTACCAAGATGCTGTCAAAAAAGGTAAACAAGGTTATGCTAGCTGTTGAGGATGCTAAAAAGCACCTTGAACAGGGTGTTGATTTCGTTGTTACAGGTAACCCTATCAGAGAAGAAATCTTAAAGGTTGATAAACAGCAGGCAAGAGAAAAACTCGGTCTTGACAGCCGTCCTGTGATTCTTTCTTTTGGTGGTTCTCTTGGCGCTCGTTGTATTAACGAGGCAGTTGCAGGTTTAGTTGCACGTAGTGCCAAGGATCAGAAATACCAGCACATTCATGCATACGGACAGCAGGGCACATGGTTCCCTGAACTTGTTAAAGAAAAGGGCACTGACATAGACAAATGTGATAATTTAGATATCAGACAGTATATCGATGATATGCCTGTTTGTTTAGCGGCTTGTGATCTGGTTGTCAGCCGTGCAGGTGCTATCACCTTGTCTGAAATTCAGGCTAAGGGCAAGCCTGCTGTGTTGATTCCGTCTCCTTATGTAGCTGAGAATCACCAGTACCACAACGCTATGGCTTTAGTTAATAAAAACGCTGCTTCAATTATTGAAGAAAAAGACTTAAATGAAGAAAAGCTTATTAAAGCGGTTGATGATATGGTCAGCGACAGCGCATTACTCAGACAGTATAGTGAGAACGCTCAGTCTATGGCTATTACTGATGCATCACAGCGTATTTACAATATAGTCAAAGAAATTGTTAAATAATTAATCTAGATTTGTTCACAGTACAAACTGTCGTTTCATAAAATATCTAGCGTGTAGAGATATTTTGTGAAAGGGTGTTTGATGTGGCGAAATTACTTATCACCGGTGGCAGAAAGCTCTCTGGCGAAGTTAAAGTACAGGGATCAAAAAACAGCACGTTGCCGATTTTAGCGGCTACTTTACTGTGTGAGGACGAAAGTGTATTATATAATTGTCCAAAGCTCAGCGACGTTGACGCATCGATAAGAATTTTGCGTTATTTAGGGTGTAAAGCTCAGCGTAGCGACAACACCCTGATTGTAGATACATCAAATATAACGAAAAGCGACATTCCTCACGACCTTATGCGTGAGATGCGCTCATCTATTATATTCTTAGGTGTGCTTATTGCACGCTGTGGCAGAGCTAAAATGTCTTTGCCGGGAGGTTGCGAGCTTGGTCCGCGACCTATTGATTTGCACCTGTCAGCACTCAGACAGATGGGAATAGAAATAACAGAACAACACGGTGAACTAGAGTGCGTTGTCAACGACTTTATCAAGCCGTCGAAAATAGCACTTTCTTTCCCTAGCGTTGGAGCTACAGAGAATGTCATGCTCACTGCAGTGAAAGCAAAAGGCACGACTATAATCACAAACGCAGCCAGAGAACCTGAGATTACAGACTTAGCGGATTTTCTGAATTCGTGTGGTGCAAGGATAACAGGTGCTGGAGAGAGTACAATTGTCATCGAAGGAGTCAGTAAACTTCATGGATGTTGTCACAGCATCATTCCTGACAGAATCGTTGCTGCTACGCTGATGTCAGCTATAGCTGCAACATCATCGAGTGTGACGCTCGATGGCGTGATACTGAGCCATCTGTGTGCTTTGATTCCTGTCTTTGAACAGGCGGGTTGTGAGCTGTCATATAAAGAGGGGAAACTCAGTGTTTCTGCGCCATATAAACTGAGGTCACCAAAACTGATACGCACCATGCCGTATCCGGGATTCCCGACTGACGCTCAGGCACCGATTATGGCGATGACGTGTAAGTCAAACGGACTTACAGTATTTGTTGAAAATATATTTGAAAGCAGATATAAACACGTAGACGAACTGAACCGACTAGGCGCTAATATTAAAGTCGAAGGTAAGGTCGCAGTTGTTGACGGAGTTAAGCACCTATCAGGAGCAAACGTTCAAGCGCTCGATTTGCGAGGCGGAGCGGCACTTATTGTAGCTGCACTCTCAGCGCAGGGGCAAACCGAAATTCTCGGTTTACCTTATCTTGAGCGCGGATACGAGGATTTTGAAGTTGTGCTCGAGTCTTTGGGTGCAGATATAAAGAAAATATAAAGAATGTTAAAGGAGGGATTTGCGTGAGTAATAAACGACATAACAACGGCCGTAGATACAGCGGTTTTGATAAGCGTGGCGTCATGGATAAAATCGGCGACAGTATGACATCTGTGTTTTCACGCAGGTCCCGTAAGAATGATAAAGACGACGATGTTTTAGCTGAGTTCACAGGAAGAGGCTCTGATAATTACGAGCTATTTGTTGATGAAGAAGCTCAGCGCAAAAGAGCTATACAAAAGCAAAAACAAAAGAAAAAAACAGCTAAGAAAAACAAACCTAAAAAGCCTGTTTCTCCTGCAGCCAGAAGAGTAAGAAATATTACTACTTCCTGTGTTATTGTTGCAGTTGTACTTATTGTATGTGTTGTATTATCTTTGACAGTACTCTTTAAAACTCAGGAATACAAGGTCACCGGCAGTACAAAATATACTGACGAAGAGCTCATAAATACATGTGGTATAGAAGAGGGCGACAATATCTTCTTAGCCAGCAAATCCGCAGCTGAAGAAAGATTAATTGAAGCTTATCCTTATATTGAAGAAGCTGAGGTTTCTTTCGATATTCCTGACACTATCACAATACATGTTGTAGAGGGTGTCCCTGCATATTTAGTCAAGGCTTCTGAGTCTACTTATCTTGTTGCATCTGCAAAAGGCAGGATTCTTGAGAAAACAGACAAAGCCGATAAATACGCTCTGCCACTGTTTTTGTGCGGTGAATTAAAGACCAATGACGTTGGCGGATATATTGAGTATAAGGATAAGACCACAGCTACAATCATAGACGCAGTTGTGACAGTCTTCACCGATAATGGTTACACAGGCATCACTGAGATTGATGCAACCGATACATCGGAAATCACCTTTACATACGATGACCGTATCAAGGTGAAAATCGGACTACCAGAGGACATCAGCTACAAAGTACGTACAGCTATGACGATTATTATCGAAAAGCTCGATCTCAACGGCACTAACACTACTGAGGGTGAGCTCGATGTATCCAGCTGTAATGTGACTAAAAAATCTTATTTCAGAGAGCAGTCGCTTATTGATGCACAGGTTGAAACAACTAAACCTATAGGCGGTACTATGGAAGATCCATTTGGTGGCGAGGATGCTACGGATAACGAAGACGGAGTAGAAGAAACACAGGCTCCGCTATCACCAGATGATTGGTATATGGATTAATATGAATTTTTTTCGAATATTTCAAAAAAATATTGAAAATATCGAGAATATGTGTTAAGTTATAAGGTAGTAGAGTGTAATACTCTAAGTATGTGTGTAAAAATTTATGAAATTCCGTTAGGGAGGATTTTAATATGGCTTTTGAGTTAGAGAAAGAAATGATCGATTATTTACCAGTTATTAAAGTAATTGGTGTCGGCGGTGGCGGCGGAAACGCTGTAAACCGTATGATTAAAATGGATGTTAAGAATGTAGAATTTATTGCTGTTAATACTGACGAGCATGTTTTAAGATTCTCACAGGCTGACAAAAAGGTTCAGATCGGTGAAAAGTCAACTCGTGGTAAGGGCGCAGGCTCTAAGCCAGAGGTTGGACAGACTGCTGCTGAAGAAAACAGAGAAGAAATCGCAGCTTTACTTAAAGATACTGACATGGTATTTGTTACTGCCGGTATGGGCGGTGGTACAGGTACAGGTGCTGCTCCTATCGTAGCTAAGATTGCTAAGGATATGGGTATCCTCACTGTAGCTGTTGTTACAAAGCCATTTGCATTTGAAGGCAAAAAGCGTATGGCACAGGCTGAGCAGGGTATTGCTGAGCTCGCTGCTTGCGTTGACTCACTCATTATCGTTCCAAACGAAAGACTCAAGTACGTTTCTGATCAGTCTATTACTCTTCAGAATGCGTTCTCTATTGCAGACGACGTTTTAAGACAGGGTGTACAGAGTATTTCTGACCTCATCGTTGTTCCCGGTCTTGTTAACCTTGACTTTGCTGACGTTACAGCTGTTATGAAAGACGCTGGCTACGCTCACATGGGTATTGGTAAAGCTACAGGTAAGGACAAGGCTGCTGTTGCTGCTGAGATGGCTATTTCTTCTGCACTGCTCGAGACTTCTATCGATGGTGCTGAGAGCGTTATCATCAACATCACAGCTTCTCCTGACATCACACTCGAAGATATTGACGCTGCTTCTACAATGATTTCTCAGAAAGCTTCTGAAGCTGCAAACATCATCTGGGGTGCTGTTATCAACGAAGATATGAAGGATGAAATCAGCGTTACTGTTATCGCTGCAGGCTGTGGTTCTAACAATGACAACTCAAAGGCTTTCCCTAACTCATCACCTGAGAAGGCTGACGCTTTACAGACAGTAGAAGTTGATTCTTCTGACGATGATGATTCATTCTACGATATTATGTCTATCTTCAACAGCTAAGATAACTGAATAACAAAATTTAAGGGCAACCGTTTTGGTTGCCCTTTTTTATATGTTTTGATTTAGTTGAGTTTTGCTACTTTGCGCTGGATTTCAGTTGCGTCTAAAACTGTGATCAGTGAGTCGCCGTCTAAGTCTGCTCTTGATTTTTGCTCATCATCTAGAATAGATGTTTTTGCTACATCACGCTGAATCACAGTAGCATCTAGCACAGATATCATTGAATCACCATTGACATCGCCGATTTCATAATCCGCAGGTGCGGTAGTATTTTTCCAATTCAGGAATGGGAATTGCTTTTGATAGTCTGTGTCTAAGTATAAACCTGTGCAGTATGCTGTCTGGCCTAAGCTGATGGTGCTAAGAATCAGAGGCTGAGCCTGTCCGCCCTTGCCGTTAGAGAAAATTACGTGATAAAC
>JAUMXP010000153.1 GCA_030529125.1 Eubacteriales bacterium
TTGCCATAAAAATATGCACCTCCAAAAGTGTCTAACTTTTGGGGTGCATATCAAAGTTGGTACAGCCTTTTTCTTATGTTATTTAGTTTGTGGTAGTTTGATATCTGTCCACTCATCTACATTACATCGACCATCATACTTATATCCGGTAGCAACAATCGTTCCGTCACTCTTCAATCCTAAAGTATGATAATAACCTGCCGATACAGCAACTATATCAATCCATTCTTCTACATCACATTGATACCAAGTACTATCACCCACAGCAACAACTGTGCCGTCAGACTTAAGTCCTACAGTATGTTTATCGCCTGCAGACACAGCCACTATATCATGCCATGAACTTACATCACATTGACCATCTTCAATATCGCCAACAGCAACAACTGTACCATCTCTTTTTAGACCTATAGTATGATTATATCCTGCTGATATAGCAACAATATCACTCCAACAATCTACATCACATTGACCATAACAGTTATCTCCTACAGCCACAACTGTACCATCTCTTTTTAGACCTATAGTGTGATTACTACCTGCTGATACAGCAACTATATCACGCCAATAACCCACATGAAGTTGTCCATATTTATTTTCACCCACAGCTTCAACCATTCCGTAAACATCAAGACCTACCGTGTGATTACGACCTGCTGATACAGCTATTATGTCTTTCCAGTGTTGAGCAGAGCATTGTTTATCGCTATCGTCACCTACAGTAAAAACGGTACCATTGCTCTTAAGACCTACCGTGTGTTTACCACCTGCTGATACAGCCACTATGTCAGTCCAGCCACTTACATTGCATTGACCATTATAGTTTTCACCAACAGCGACAACCGTGCCGTCAGGCTTCAGACCTACTGTATGGCTGTACCCCGCTGATAAAGTCGCGTTATTTTCTAAAGAATCGCGTGCAGCAGATAAACATTCTAAGCGCTTATCGTAAGCCCCTGCATTATCGTATGCCACTAACGCCTCTTTGTAGAGTCCTTCTTCCATAAAGCTCTCTGCTTTACTACATTCAATCATCGGTGAAAAAACTGTAAACCATAGAACTACAGCTACAGCAACAACGACCGTACACGCTGAAAATAGTATGATTATTTTTTTAGTCTTTGCTTTTTTCTTTCTTTTTTCTTCTTCGTTTTTCTTGATTTGCTCTTTGCATTTTTCTATCTGTGCTCTGCTATCTTTGTAGTTAGCTATCGACTCAAACTGAGCCAGAGCCCTATTAATGTTTTTATTTGACTTAAGCAAACCGAGCGCATTTATATATATCGATTCTTTCTGAGCTTCTTCTGCTCTTAATCTGTCTTGTGCTATATTATTATTTATCTGCTGACTATACGCTACAAGTTCTTCTTTGAGTGCATAGTCTGCATACATCAAAGCTCGTTTATAATATAAATTTCCTTCGATAGGATATCTCAGACCACATAAATATTCTCTTTTAGGTAATCTGAAAGCACACATCAGTTTACCTACATACGCTAACGCATTCTTTGGATTTTCGTTGAGCGCTGTTTCAAGGCACTGGTCAGCCTTCACAAACTCTCCGTCTTCCATAAGAATAAACGCTCTTTCAAGTATAGACACACTATCCCCTCTTTCAAACTATATACATATATTATACACCTCTATAAACTATATCTCAACAAAACGCAACTCGTTATACTGCACAAAAAAAGACTGACCGTTTTGGTCAGTCTTTCTATTATTTCTTCAGTTTTTTCTGTGATCTTAACATTATTATTACGCCGATTACTGACAGCACAACACACGCGATAGACAGATAGCTGCTGATCTGTCCGAAAGTCTCAGCATCAATAAGCAGAGAAACTGCCATCAGCACAATGCACACTAAAAGCACTACGCTGATTAATATCAACTTCTTAAGCATTTTAGACATCTTTGTTTTTCCTCTCATATATACTGTCTGCGATTTTCGCAAAATCTGTGAGTGTGAGCTGTTCAGCTCTTATAGTGAGTAAAATTCCACTGTCAACAAGCGCACACTCAACCTCTGCTTTTGGTATTCCCATACTGCTAGAGATAGAATTGAGCACTGTCTTTCTGCGTTGAGCAAATGCAGCTTTCACTACCTTAAAGAACATTTTCTCATTTTTGCACTCGACTCTAGGCTGTGCGCCTATGTCAAGTCTTATGACTGCTGAGTCCACCTTTGGTGCAGGCATGAACGAGCCTGAACTGACATGAAACAGTAGCTGAGGTTCGCTATAATAGTTAACTGCAACGGTGATAGCTGAGCTATCTCTTGTGCCGACTTGTGCACAAAGGCGCTGAGCCGCTTCTTTCTGAACCATAACAGTGATAGATTCAATCGGTAGTTTGTCTTCGAGCAGTTTCATAATTACAGGCGAAGTGATGTAATACGGCAAATTAGCACATACTACAACTCTCATACCTTTGAACTCGTCTTCTATCAGTTTGTGCAAATCAATTTTGAGTATGTCTTCGTTGATGACTTTGAAGTTGCTGTGCTCTGCCATAGTTTCTTTTAGCACCGGCATCAGACGTTTGTCAAGCTCGATGCTCACTACCTTGTCAGCAAGCTTGCACAGCTCGTGTGTCAACACACCAAAGCCCGGACCAACCTCGATAACTCCGACGTCTTCTTGTGCTCCGCAGTATTCAGCCATACGCGGACACACCGACGGATTGATAAGAAAATTCTGACCCAGAGCTTTAGAAAAAGTAAAGCCGTGTCGCGACAGCAAATCTTTAATTGTCAGAATATTAGTCAGATTATCCATTATTATTCCTTAGACCCTTTGGGTACTTATTTTTCAACATAGACGAAGATGCCTTACCAAAGCCAAGCGGTATATCTTCAACACATACACAGCAGTAGCCTCTGATATTATCATCAACGGCAATTTCTTCCCCATGTAAAAATTTATACAGCCTTTTGTCGTTAATGTCAAGATTTATGACGTTTTTTGCGCTATTTTTACTGCATGCAGTAAACGCATTGTGGCATGGCTCGTATCTCTTACCCTTAAGCATCAGCACTTCAACACCGGTCTTAAGCACACAAAGCTTCTTGAAATCTATATCGTAGTCATACAATTCTAGCAGCTCATCTGTCAGCGAGTACACCTTGTCACCTAAAAAATATAAATTAGTATATTCATTGTTTCTAAATATCTCATTGACAAAGTCATAAGCATTTTTATCTGCTTTTATAAAAATCGGCTTGTTTGGTTTTTTATTCTTTTTATACTTGCTTACAGGGCGCTCATCATCAGGTGTATACACTTTCCTAAACTTTGCTCCAAAGTGACCCTCGCCACCATCCATAGGAAATATTCGCTTGCAAAAGTTAAGCGTGTTTCTACCGAAATTTTCGCCACTGTCCATAAGCTCAAACTCAGGATTTTGCTGTAAGAACTTCTCGACTACTCCCTCGTTCTCCTCATAAGAGAATGTGCAGGTAGAATACACAAGCACCCCACCCTCTTTGAGTGCGGCTTTTGCGCTGTTTAATATCATAAGCTGACGATTAGCACATGCTACGACATGTTCTTTTGACCACTCAGCTCTAGCATTCTCATCTTTCCTAAACATTCCTTCGCCTGAACAAGGAGCATCAACAAGTATCTTATCAAAAAAGCCTGTAAGCTCTTTGCACAGTATTTCAGGAGAAGTGCTTGAGACTGCCGCGTTCTTCACACCACAACGCTCTAAATTCCGCAAAAGAATATTAGCTCTGCTTCTGACGATTTCGTTAGACCACAGAAGTCCTGTGCCGTTGAGCGCTGATGCTATCTGTGTAGTCTTAGAGCCAGGTGCCGCACACAAATCAAGCACCCTATCCCCTTCTTGTACACCTAGCATAGTAACAGCTGACATCGCAGACGGTTCCTGCATATATATAGCTCCTGCGTGATGCAACGGATGT
>JAUMXP010000154.1:0-215 GCA_030529125.1 Eubacteriales bacterium
CAATCTACTTTAGTACAGGAATTTACTGAAAATCCTGACAAACAAGGCAAGATTATGGGTACATCGTTTGTGATGGATCTTGTATCAAGTCTTGCGTGTATATCGATGGTTGGCGCATTTGTACTAGTCGCAAATTATGGCGAGTGGGAGACAATAGCTGTCTGTATGCTGTTTTCTGTTTCGCTTGTTTTCAGAGCATTTGAGCTTTTTCAGTG
>JAUMXP010000154.1:225-3919 GCA_030529125.1 Eubacteriales bacterium
ATGATCTGTAGTCTAAATTTCCTTCAGTTGTAATGTTATGCTCATATGTTATTGTTTCTTTATATCGTATTTTCTTATTAGTAGAAGAAAAGAGTATTTTCTGGTTTGCTATTGTTAATTCGCTTGACTACGGCATCATCGGTATATCACTCTTCTTTATTTATAGAAAAATATCTAAACAAAAGTTAGGCTTTTCTTTTGAGTTAGTAAAAAGCCTTTTCTGTCGTAGTAAGTATTACATACTTGCTTCGATGATGGTAACTTTGTTCCAGAATATTGACCATATAATGTTAAAACTAATCACAAATGATGCAGAAAACGGATATTATACTGCAGCGATAACCAGTGTAACTGTAGTTCAGTTTGTTTATATTGCTATTACCGACTCGATGCGTCCTGTTATATTAGCTAATAAAAAAACAAGTCAAGCTGACTATGAAAAGAATATTTCTCGACTTTATTGTATTACTACTTACTTGGGAATCGTACAAGCTGTCGGATTTACTGTATTTGCTAATTTGATTATTGAGGTATTATACGGCGAGAAGTATTTGCCGTCTGTTATGGTGCTTCAGGTTTTGGTTTGGTTTATGGCGTTTTCGTGCATGGGCGTCGTACGAAATATCTGGATACTCGCAGAAGGAAAACAGAGTATGCTGTGGAAAATAAACCTTGCGGGTGCACTGCTGAATATTGTAATTAATGCTTTCTTAATTCCTGTATGTGGTGCAGTAGGTGCAGCGATTGCGTCATTGTTAACACAGATTTTCACAAACTTTATTTTAGGATTTATCATGAAACCGCTCAGAGGAAACAATCGTCTATTAATCAGAGGACTTAACCCGAAATTGCTTTTAGATGTAGTCAGAAAGTAGAATAATTGTTTTAGATTTGTTATGATTTCGGAGGTAAAAATGAACCGAAAAGCTGAGATAGATATAGTTGTATTGTGGGTTGACGACAAAGACCCTCAGTGGCAAAAAGAAAAAGCAAAATATACTGGGCAAGAAGTTGTTCAGGGTAACGAAGATGCCCGTTATCGCGATTGGGATACGCTTAAGTACTGGTTCAGAGGGGTCGAAAAGTTTGCCCCTTGGGTCAGAAACATCTATTTTGTTACGGCAGATCAGAAACCACAATGGCTGAATTTGAATCACCCTCAGCTGAAGTGGGTAAAACATAGCGATTTTATTCCAAGTGAGTATCTGCCTACCTTCAAATGCAATACCATCGAGTTGAATCTGCATAGGATAGAAGGCTTATCAGAAAACTTTGTATATTTAAACGATGATGTTTTTATCATTAAAGATACAAACCCCGAAGATTTTTTTGTTGACGGACTGCCATGTGATAGCTTGACTATTGATCCGGTTATCCCGAAAGGTTTTTTTGCCTACACAGTATTCAACGATTGTCAGCTAATTAACCGTCATTTCTCACCAAAAGATTGTATGAAAAAACACAGGAAAAAGTTTTTGAAAGCACAGTCTTTGTCGGGAATTTTCAAGAATTTATGGTATGGTAGAAAACCGTTTTTATATGGTATACGTGATTATCATATCTACTGTGTGCACAAAAAATCTACTATAGCGACAGTATGGGAGAAAGAACACGATACACTTGACAAAGTTTGTCAGAGCAAGCTAAGAACAAAAGATGATATTAATCTGTGGTGCGTACGCTACTGGAATTTGCTCAGTGGTAATTTTTATCCTAAAAAACCTAGCGGAAGGCTTTTTCACACAACGTCTTTGGATTATAGCAACGAAGCCGTAGAGTACATAAAAAAGCAAAAGGGCAAGGTCGCATGTATCAACGACACAGAAGAAGAAATGAACTTTGAAATTCATAAAAAAATGATTATCGAAGCTTTCGAAGAAATTCTGCCTGAAAAATCAGCTTTTGAGCTGTAAAAGAGCATGTTTTTACAATTCTTTTGAACCGTTTTTCTTGACTATATACTTATAATATGTTACATTATTATGGGTTAGTAAAATGAATTAATATAGGTTTTTATACCTATTTTTACAGTTTATGATTTAAAATTTGGCTGTATTTTATATTTGAGGAGATCTTATGCAAGATAAGGTAAATACAAAAACAAATAATATCAGCGAAACAGTTGAAATAGATTTCGGACGAATATGGAAGGCTATCTGGAAGAAAGCCTGGCTTGTCGCTCTTGCTTCAGTTTTGTGTGCTGTCACCTTTATTGTTGGCACAAAGTTTTTATTAACACCGGAGTATGAGTCCTCAACCATGCTCTATGTTAACAACAACTCTTTGTCTGTTGGTGATACTTCTTTCAGTATTGATCAGGGTGATATTACTGCATCAAAGAGCTTGGTTAACACATACATTGTTATTTTAAATTCACGAGAGTGTCTTACTAAGGTTATTGACTATGCGGGTGTGGATCTAGATTATTCACAGCTTAAGGATATGATCTCAGCCGCTGCTGTAAATGACACTGAGATTTTTGAAGTTACTGTTACAAGCACTGATCCTCAGGAGGCTGAAGTTATTGCTAATGCAATAGCAGAGGTTCTTCCAAAGTGTATTTCTAACATCGTTGATGGTACATCTGCTAACGTTGTTGATCATGCGGTTGTTTCTACTAAGCCAAGCTCACCAAGTTATACAACAAATGCTATAATCGGTTTTCTGATTGGTTTTATTTTATCAGTAGTTATAATTGCACTCAGAGAGGTATTTGATGTAACTATCCGTACAAGCGAGGAAATCGAGCGTTGTTGTGAGCATCCTATTCTGGCATCTGTTCCTGATATGCTTGCTACACAAGGTAGTGGTGGTAAATACTACGGCTATGGTTACGGACAGAAACGTTCTCAGAAAACTGATGCTGATAATAGCAAGAAGATTAATCTTGTTGGTAAGCATATCAGCTTTATGGCATCAGAAGCATACAAGCTCTTAAGAACAAAGCTCCAGTTCTCCTTTGTTGATGAGATTACATGTCCGATTATCGGAATTTCCAGCGCACTCACTGGTGAAGGTAAGAGCTTGTCATCAGTTAATATTGCGTATTCGCTTGCTCAGCTTGACAAACGAGTGCTTCTTATAGACTGTGATATGCGTAGACCGTCACTTTCATATAAGCTTCCTATAAGCAAAGTTCCGGGACTTTCAAACTACCTCACAGGTCACTGTGATATTGACAGAGTTATCCAGAGATGTGCTTTAGATGATGAGAACTCTTTTGACGTTATATCTTCAGGTGATAATCCACCTAACCCAATAGAGTTGCTCAGTAGCAACAAAATGGAAAAAGTACTCAATGCATTAAAGAGTTCTTATGATTACATTATCATGGACTTGCCACCTGTTGGCGAAGTAAGTGACGCTATGGTTGCTGCTAAATTTGTTGATGGCATGCTGCTTATTGTCAGACAGGATTACTGTAACACAGTTGCTCTGTCATCTGCTATTTCACAGTTTGAGTTTATTGAAACTCGTATACTTGGTATTGTGATGAACTGTGTAGGTGAGATTGGCGGCAAATATGCACGCTATGGCAAGAAGGGCTATTACAGTAAATACAGCAAATACGGCAAATCAAGCTACGAATCAGCCTATGCCAAAGCAAATAAAAAAGCGCAGGACAATAACAAAACATAAAATAAAATCGAACTTTGTTTTCTGACAAAAAAGTTTGGTTAACGTATATACTATT
>JAUMXP010000155.1 GCA_030529125.1 Eubacteriales bacterium
AGAGGAGTATGAAAAAGATAAACAAATACTTGGCATTAGGACTTGCTGTATTAGGCATTGTTGCTTTTGTACTATTATCTTTCTTTGGTCCAAAAAACGTAGAGGGTGCATGGCTGTTCCCGCTTGACGAAATGCTTGCTGAAGCATCAGCTGATGAGGCTGAAGAAACTGAGAGAGCTTATTACGTTTTTGATGAAGCTGATGATTACGGAAAAGGTACATGGCGCACTTACTATGATGGTGGTGTAGAGGAGTATGAGTATCAGCTTATTGATGATAACGGTGTAGATAAGATTAATCTTGGTAATATGGATCTCTTATATGAGATTACTGGTTCTAAATTCTTCGGTACTGCTGAGCTTGTGTTAACCGTTCCAGCATCTACTGATGAACAAACAGATGAAGAGACCAAAGAAGAATCTTATGTTCTTACATATACATCAGATCCTGCTTATGATGAAAAGTCATACGATGAATACGATGTTGACGATGAGCTCATCGGTGAATGGGCAACTAATGAGCGATTCTTAAATTACTTTTATTATACAATTCCATATGAACAACAAGTTGAGTTTACTGATGACGGAATTATGATTATTCACTATAAGAGTGAAGAACTTATGCTAGACAGATATATGTATTATGCATATACAACTAATGGTAAAACATTAACTTTCAGCCTGGTTACAGATTTAGAAAACTCTTTTACTGTTGATTATGTGATCGACGACTCTAAATTGAAGTTTACTACGGATGATACAAGTGGTTCGATTTTTTCTGATCAGTATTTCTCAGATGTCACATACTATAGACCTGATGATTTACCTGAACCAACTGAATCTTTATCGGATGAATTATTGATTGAATGATTTTAGTTAACTAAGTAATATTAACTGCTGAATATGAACGGAAAATATTCAGTGTTTCATATTAAATAATTAGATGGAGGATGATTTCATGAAATCTAGCTTTTTCAAGCGTGCGTTATCACTGTTGCTTGCTATGATATGTCTTGTCGGTATAGTTACCGTAAGTTTATCATCAACTGCAGCAGTTGAAAACGATGTAGTAGCTACAGCTGATAATAATTCTGTAATTGCTAAAAACGAATACCAAATTGTGTCGCCTGTACCTACCGGATCTTCAATTCCGAACATAACTCAGCCGGCACGTCTTGATGGTGAGGACGCACTCAGAGGTGCAACTATCGCTCTCGTAGGCGGAAGCTTCTCTGCTTCTGTAACACATAGAGTAATTGCCGATATGCTCATCGAAGAGTTTGGTTGCATTATTTACTTTATGGAGGAAATCGGCAAAGGTGGTACATTTAACCCTACAAATCCAAGTGATTAATCTAAGGAATTCCAGCAGAATCTCCTTGATTATGGTGTTGACGCTGTAATTTCAGGTAACTGTGGTTGCGGTATCTGTACTGTAAAAGAAACAGGTAACGCCCTTGCTGCTGAGTACATTGGTATTCCTGCTGTGGTAGTAGGTGCTGAGACATTTATTCCGCAGATTGAATCTACCGGCTTCAACAATGGTGTTCCTGTTGTTAGAACAGCTGCTTATCCTGGTGCTTTTGCAAATGACGAAACTTCTGTTCAGCAGCAGAAGACTCGCGATATTCTGTACGATCAGGTTGTAACAGGTCTTACTACTCAGATTACTCAGGATGAAATTGATAGAATTGCTGGTGTTGCAGGCAGTGCACAATATGACGATGTGATTTTTACAGGTTCATATCAGCGTGTACAGGAATTCTATGAAGTTAAAGAAATGAGCGATGGTCTTCCTGTTGTTCCACCAACACAGGAAAAAATTGAATACTACTTACAGTTTACTAATATGGCTGCTACTGATGTTGTAGCGGAAAATGCGCCTCCTGCTAAGAAAGTGATTTATGCTTATCACGTAGCTGTAAACGCTATTATGGCAGGTTGCCCACCTGAATATATGCCAATATGTATGGCAATCACCCGTTGCTTTGAAAACGGTAACTTCTATAAGTCACTTGCTAGTACACACGGATGGACACCATACGTACTTGTTAGTGGACCACTTGCTCGTCAGCTTGGTATTTCATACTCAGATGGTATGATTAACGAAGAAGCTAATAAGCTTATCGGTCGTTTTGTTTCAATTGCTATGCTTAACTTAGCTGGATATAAAATTAAAGAAAACAGAATGGGTACATTTGGCTATATGCAGCCTTTCTGTTTCGCAGAAGACGAGCAGACAGCTATTAACATTGGTTGGAACCCATATCATGTAAATAATGGTTTTGACTTAAACGATTCAGTCATTACATGTGGTTCTACACTTACTTGGGGTAACCCTGTTACTGTTGGTACTACAGATGCTGAAAAAGCTATGCAACTTCTCGCTTGGGACTGTACTGAAAAACAACAGAACGGTCTTGGTAACACTAACCCTTGGGAATCACGTACTATCTGGATGACAAAGGGTGTAGCTACAACTATTGCGAATGGATATAGTTCAAGAGATGCACTTGAAGATGCTCTTATTGCTACAGCACGTAGACCTTTATGGATGCGTACATACGCTCACTATTGGGCTAACACTGGTTCAAAGATTCATATGAATACAACATTCGATCAGCACTATGCTGATATCAAGAGTGGTGCATCTACTGAGAACGTTGCAGCTGATAAGGTTGAAACAACAGCTGTACCACAGTGGTTACAGGGTGTTGTACCATATGATACAATCGATACAACTCAGACTATCAACGAAAATACTGATGCTCAGAAGAGACAGAAGGTTATTACAACTGGCTTTGTAATAACTGGCGGTGATGTCAGCAGAGAATTCCAGGTTATGCCTGGTGGTGACTGTGTTTCATATGAAGCATATCTCCCAAGCGCTACAAAGTGGAATAACCTTATGAGCGAATTAGGATATAACAACCTAAGTACATACTATTTAAATTAAAACTAAGTATTAACTACTAGTACAAATAAACTATTTTAGCTTTAAAGCTGAATAGAAATCATTAGTATTCAGCTATACCATTATTTAGAAAGGATGGTACTATGAAGTCAAAAAAATTGAATCGTGCTATTGCGTTGCTGCTTAGTTTGATGACTGTTATAAGTCTTATGTCTACAGGCATTTCAGCCAGCGCAAGATACACGGATGAAGATATAGAAAGCAAGATTTCATACGATAGTCTAAACTGTCGTGAAGATGATTGTGACTGTCTTGAGCCAGAAAACAACAAATTTGCTGTTGTTTCACCGGTCCATGTCAGTGGTGATCAGACAGCTTACGTTAAAGTTGACACATATCAGAATGTACAAAAATACTTTAACGAACAGGGATGGACAGATGGCTTACCAATTGTTCCTCCAACATGGATTAAAGCGGAAAAATTCATGAGATATACTCCTTATTCAGATAGCGATGTAGTAGCAACTGTTAACGGCACTAACGTTACTGCATATCAGGTAGCAGTTAACGCTATTATGTCTGGTTGCTCTGCTGAGTACTTACCTATTTGTATTGCTTTCGTTAAAGCATTAGGGGATACTGATTATCTCGACTCTTTACGTTCAGGCGAATTCACACCTATGATGTATGTTAACGGTCCTATTGCTAGACAGTTAGGCGTTGACAACGCTCAGGGTATGACAACTGAAGAATGCAATATTGCAATCGCTAGATTTATGGAGCTTGCTCTGATTAATATTGCGGGTCTGAGTTACGACAAAGACACAGGTCGAAATAACGCTTTCGGTAGCGTACAGCCACTTGTTTTCTCTGAAGATGAACAGAACTGTATAAACATAGGCTGGGATCCACATCACGTTGAAGAGGGTTATGATTTAAACGACAACGTTATC
>JAUMXP010000156.1 GCA_030529125.1 Eubacteriales bacterium
AGTTCTAACTCTCCTGCAGCTTCAGCCGCATTAGCAACTGTCATTGGCATAAGTGAAATAATCATCACCATAGCAAGAACAACAGAAAGTATTCGCATAAACTTTTTCATAATAATCCTCCTTTTGTGCTAAAGCACTAACATTATACCTTAATTATAATATAACGCCTAGATAAAAGCAACAAAAAATTTGTCATAAAAAAATATTATACAGAAAGAAAAGCCCGTTAAAACACTCTACGTAAGAAAGTGCAACTAAGTTATATTCGCCTGAAAAAAGTAAAAGCCCCTGTTATGGGGCTTTTATATCAGTTGGTTTCCATACCTCATTTAGCTAACGTAAATCACCAGTTGTAATCGAGTATAGCTTCGATTTTTGCGACATGGCGCTGAAGGCGAGTTGCGTCCATTACAGTAATATCACCGTGTCCATCTAAATCACAGGTGTGAATCTGCGCCTCGTTGAGTTCAACAATGTCTGCGAGATACTGTTGCATTACGGTAGCATCGACTATAGTAACCTCGCCGTCCATATTGACGTCACCTCTAGGTAAGATCCTATCGTATACAAATACATCATATTTAAGCTCTTTTTCAAAGTATGTGAATGTTACTTCGTATGTACCACCTTTTCTTATAGTAATCCACTCTACGTCGTAATAATATCCATCTAGCATAACCTCATTTTGTATATCTTTATCTGTCAGCACTTTTGTTGTGCCATCTTTGAAGTGCATAGTAAAAGAAAGTCCTGTCAAATCATCAGGGCGGAATCTATATCCGTCGCCGTCCTTACCACCGAATGCACCGCTTCCATACACATATTTGCGAGTTGGCACGCTATTGAGTGTGAGCTTTTCCACAGGGTTTTCTACAACATCCGCGTAGATTATCGTTTGTGCACCGTAATATTCGACATAAATCGGATTTTTGCCAAAGCTCCACACTTCATCAGGTTCGTAGTTTTTGAGCTGTTTGTCGTAGTATGTGAATTTTCTGTCGTCGAACTCATCGAAAATGCTGACGATTTCTTCTCTACCGTCTTTGTAATTAATCTGCATCAATGTGTCTTCAGGCATTTTGTAGCGATAGATATAATCAAATTCATATCCATAGCGGTCATAATCCTTATAACCTGAGATATTCTCGTATAGCTGTATCGGGGTCATTGAGTGTAGCTCAATGCTTTCTACAGGGTTCTCGACTACATCTAAATCAAACTGATTGCACGAAAAACCTGCGAGTATATAAACGTAGTATTTTCCGTTGTCGTCTTTGCAAACCGAAAGTTCAACGGTAGTTCCGATAATCTCCTCATTATACTCCCAGTCAAGAGTTGTTCCGTCAGAATATGTAAATCTGAGCTTTAGTCCGCTGTAGTCGATCATTTCTTCGACAAAGCCATCGTAGTAGGTCATCTTTGTCGGCTGCTCAACAACCTCGGTGTCAACGACAACTTCGGTCTTCTTCACAGAAATACTGTATCCAAAGTCGATAACATGAAAAACTTCCGATGCTTCTAAGTAGTATGTTTTGTCCTTTTCAAGATACGCTGAAAGCGAGAAGTTTCTACCCTCTCCGCTGTCGTCATCTTTGTCTATCAGATTCCACTGTGAGTCATATAGGAAAGCGTGTGGGTTTTCTTCTTCGTAGTCGTTGTTTTCACAGTAGAATGCATAGTATCCGCTTTCATCAGGAGTGAAAGAAAAGTATTTGTACTGTGAATCAAGCGTTTCGCTAACCGCTGTGTAGCTTTCACCAAGCTTCATTTCTACTGCATCATCAGCAGTAAGCTTCATTAATCCGACAACAAAGTCTGCATCATATTCAAAATAAGCAGACACTTCAAAATAATAGCGCTTTTCTGCCTCAAGCTCTACAATACAGCTGAAGTTATTGTCTATGCCACCGTCATCATCAAAAGCGATTTCTTCTCCGTACTCATTGTAACAGCGCACAAAGGTATCTTCGTAACCATTTGAGTATACTCTGTATTTTCCACTCTCCTTAGCGTAAAACATCAATTTCACATATGCGTCGTTTTCACGAAGATAAATATTCTCAGTATCTCCAAGCATAATAGAATAATCGTGGAAGTCACCCGGCTCCTGAATCGGCACATCATAAGCTGAGAAACTCGCACTTGGGATAATACTCAAGAGCATCACAACAAAAAGCATAATTGCCATTATTTTTTTCATAAAATCATCTCCTGTTCTTTTATTTACAAAAAAGCCTTTCATAAATAAAACAATTCAAAACGCAATTTGGTTTCAACTTTCTGAAATTTTAATAAAAAAATCACCCGCATCTAACAGACACGGGTGAAAAACATTATTTTTTATTGAAACCGTCTTTTAAGCTTACGCTACGGTTGAAGATGATGTTATCCTTCTTTGAATCCTTATCAAGACAGAAGTAACCCAGTCGCATAAACTGGAAGTTTGCAGGAACTGAGTAATTCTCGATAGATTTCTCAGCTTTGCAGCCTTTCTTCACAATAAGTGAGTCAGGATTTAGGAAATCTAAGAAATCTCTGTCACCCGATTCAGGGTCGCTGACAGTGAAGAGATTATCGTAAAGATTAACTGTTGCATCAACGTAGTTGTTAGCATCTACCCAGTGGATAGTACCTCTGACCTTTCTACCGTCAGGAGTGTTGCCACCTCTGGTTTCTGGGTCATACTCAGCGTAAACTGTAGTCACGTTGCCGTTTTCGTCTTTTTCACAGCCTGTACACTTAACGATATATGCAGACTTAAGTCTTACTTCGTTGCCAGGATAGAGTCTCTGGTACTTCTTGATAGGCTCCTCCATAAAGTCATCGCGCTCAATGTAACACTCTCTGGAGAATGTGATTGTACGCATGCCATCTGCTTCGCAGTTAGGGTTGTTCTCTACCTCAAACTGCTCAGACTTGCCTTCTTCGTAGTTAGTGATAACAAGCTTGATAGGATCAAGCACTACCATAACACGCTGAGCGGTTTCGTTGAGGTCTTCGCGCAGGCAGTGTTCCAAAAAGCTGTATTCAACAGTTGAGTTAACTTTAGAAACACCGATTCTCTCGCAGAAATTACGGATAGACTTAGGTGTATAGCCTCTGCGTCTTAAGCCACACAGTGTAGGCATTCTAGGGTCATCCCAACCTGATACGTAGTTATTTTCAACTAAAGCGCGTAGCTTACGCTTTGACATAACTGTATTGTTGATGCCAAGACGCGCAAACTCAATCTGACGTGGTTTAGCAGGGAGTGTAACGTTCTCAATTACCCAGTCGTATAGTGGTCTGTGGTCTTCAAACTCGAGTGAGCACAGTGAGTGAGTGATACCCTCGAGTGCATCTTCAATCGGATGAGCAAAGTCGTACATAGGATAGATGCACCACTTGTCGCCTGTGCGGTGATGCTTGATTCTATTGATACGATAGATAACAGGGTCGCGCATATTGAAGTTGCCAGATGCTAAATCAATCTTAGCTCTAAGTGTCATCGCACCGTCTTCAAACTCGCCGTTTTTCATTCTCTCGAAAAGATCGAGTGACTCCTCAATCGGTCTGTCTCTGAACGGGCTCTTCGCAGGAGTTGAGAGGTCACCTCTATACTCACGCATCTGCTCAGCGTTAAGCTCGCAAACATAGGCTAAGCCCTTTTTGATAAGCTCTACTGCGCCCTCATACATCTTATCGAAATACTCTGATGCATAGTAGAATCTATCGTCCCATGAAAAGCCAAGCCAGTTGATGTCTTCTTTGATAGCGTCAACATACTCAACATCTTCTTTAGTAGGGTTAGTATCATCAAGACGAAGATTACAAATGCCACCGTAT
>JAUMXP010000157.1:0-491 GCA_030529125.1 Eubacteriales bacterium
GAGGTTGTAAACCGCGGCATGGTTGAACTATTACAGCGTGATTATAAGGTTAATATTGCTGGTCCAAGCACAATGGCAGCATTGCTCAACAGTATTCAGATGGGCTTCAAAACTTTAGCTGTACAGAAACGCAGTGCTGAAGTATGGGAGGTTCTTGGCAACGTTAAGAAAGAGTTTGATACTTTCGCTGATGTTCTTACTAAGGCTCAACAACATATCAACCTCGTTACTAAAGATCTCGATACTTTAGCCGGTGTGCGTACTCGTCAGATTCAACGCAGATTAAGCGCTGTACAGTCTATAGACTCTCCAACAGACGACACACTTCTTTTGAGTGAAGAATAACTGAATTAATAAACACCCCTTTGGTAATACTTATCGTAAGTAATACCAAGGGGGATTTTTATTGCAGTATAATAAAGTTGAGATATGCGGTGTGAATACAGCAAACCTTAAGGTGCTCACAGAGAAAGAGAAGCGCGAACTGCTGA
>JAUMXP010000157.1:501-3816 GCA_030529125.1 Eubacteriales bacterium
CAGGCTCAAAGCACGAGGCACAGATTGCTCGAGAAAAAATGATAAACGGTAATCTGCGACTTGTACTGTCAGTTATCCAGAGATTTGTCAATCGCGGAGAGAATCTTGACGACCTGTTTCAGGTTGGTGTTATCGGTCTGATTAAAGCGATAGATAACTTTGACCCTAGTTTAGATGTGCGATTTTCTACCTATGGAGTGCCTATGATTTGTGGAGAACTCAGGCGATATTTGAGAGATAATAACTCTATCAGAGTGTCGCGTTCAATGCGCGATACTGCATACCACGCAATGCAGGTGAAAGAAGAACTGACGACAAAAAACGGAAAAGAACCCACCGTCGAAGAAATTGCCAAGGTGCTTGATATTCCTAAAGAAAATGTCGTTCTTGCACTTGAAGCGATTGTAGAACCTGTGTCACTGTACGAGCCTGTTTTTTCAGAAGGTAATGACACAATATACGTTATGGATCAGGTAGGGGACAAGTGTGACGATAACGATTGGCTTGATGAAATTGCAATAAAAGAGGCAATCAGAAAGCTGTCAGACAGAGAAAAGCGAATCCTCTCCTTGCGATATTTCAAAGGAAAAACACAGATGGAAGTGGCAAACGAAATAGGTATAAGCCAAGCTCAGGTCAGCAGAATAGAGAAAGGCGCATTAGACTCAATAAAGCGTGAGATATAAGAAAAAGCACAGCAGATGTCTGCTGTGCTTTTATCGTTTATGTAGCTTATTAAGTTTTAATTAAGCGTTTTCTTTCTTAGCGATTAAGAGTTTGTATACAACTGCTGCCAAAGCACCACCAACTAATGGAGCTACGATGAATACCCAAACGTTTGAAAGTGCAGTGCCACCTGTCAAAAGTGCAGGGCCAAAGCTTCTAGCTGGGTTTACAGATGTACCTGTGAAGTAGATACCAAAGATATGTACGAGTGTAAGTGTCAGACCAATGATAAGTCCTGCAGGCTTCTCGTATTCTTTCTTTGATGTTACACATAAAATAACAAATACAAAGATGAATGTGAGGATAACCTCGATACCAAGTGACTTCCAGATGTTGTTGTCAAAAAGACCGTTAGCGCCGAGCTTTTCTGTGCTGCCTAAGAACAGTGCGAGTACGCCTGCACCTGCTGTTGCACCTAAAAACTGAGCTACAACGTACATGATGAAGTCAGTAAGACTCATTTTGCCAGATAAGAGAACTGCTACTGAAACAGCAGGGTTGATGTGGCAACCTGAAACCTGACCTATAGAATAAGCCATAGCAACAATTACCAGACCAAAGCTCAGTGCTGTCATGATGTACGCAGCGTTAGGCTCTGCTGTACAACCGAGTACTGATGCAGTACCGCAAGCAAAAAGAACTAAAGTGAATGTGCCAATGAATTCCGCAAAAAATTTCTTCATAATTTCACCTCAAAATATTAATTTTTGCAAATGTATTATATCAGAAAACTCTACAATAATCAACAGTTTACGCCAGAATTCCTGAGTAACCTGCCGCTATGCCGAGTCCTGCCGATAACGCAATGACGAGTATAGGACTAATTTTCTTATAAAGAAGTAAAAATAGCATAATCGCAAATACTACTAGTGAAAACCAGAAAGTAGCAGTAGCAAAAACAGCGGTAGTAAAGCCTGTTGTATCAAAATCTGCAAAGAATACTTCAGTAGCTATTGAGATAACCGCAGCGGCTATCAGTCCGACTACTGTGGATTTGAGTCCGAACATTGCACCTTTAACAAGCTTATTCTGCTTGAACTTTTCGTATACCTTTGCAATTATTAGGATAATAACAAATGCAGGGAGTACTACGCCCAAAGTAGCACAAATAGCACCTAGTATAGAGCCGAATATAGAGCCTTCAGCACCGCCGACAGTTGCACCTACGTAGGTAGAAATATTAACAGCAAAAGCTCCCGGAGTACTCTCACTGACTGCGATAAAGTCGATAAGCTGTTGAGAGCTCATCCAGTTGTGATCTGCAACAGTTTCCTGTATAAACGGAATCATCGCGTAGCCTCCACCAAAGGTGAAAGCACCGATTTTTAAGAATTCTAAAAATAAAACCAAGTATGTCATTTAAGCTCTTTACCTCGCTTTCCTGCGATGTAAGACGCTGCTATTCCGACTACAATGCTTGATAAAATGATGATAAGTACATTAGTGGAAAAAGCAACAACAAGCACAAATGATATACCCATCATAATGTACGCAAGAATGTGCTGAGGAGCTTTTTTGAACATAGTGATTACAGCTTTTATGATCAGTGCCAGTACACCTGCCCGAATACCTGTGAATGCGTATTTGACTACTTCTAAACTCTCAAATTCTTTGAGGAAAAATGAAATAGTAAAGATAATCACAAAAGAAGGTAGAACTACACCCAAAGTAGCGCAGAAAGCACCAATTACTCCCGCTACCTTACAGCCTATGAATGATGCAGCACAGATAGCTATAGGGCCTGGGGTGGATTCAGAAATAGCAACCACCTCAAGCAAATCGTTGTCGTTTATCCATTTTCTTTTTTTAGATGCTTCGTTTTCGATTATAGGAATCATCGCGTAGCCACCGCCAAAGGTGATTACACCGATTTTCATAAACGACAAAAGCAACTGGATATATAGTCTTAGCTTTCCTTTTTTCATTTCAGTTTTGTTTCCTTACTATTTTGTAGTCGTCGCTGAATTTGAAGTAAGAGCACTGGTCTACGGAAGATTGCATGAATCTCGCTACATCATCTTCATCGAGATTGACCATACATTCGTATGTGTCGTAGTGCTCGTTGTATATATAATATGCGCAGAATTCGCAACTTGATTTACCCATAAAACACCTCAGTTTTTGTCAGTAAAATTATGTTAAGCTTTAATGTATAGAAAACAGGGGCGGAAAAACCACCCCTGAATATGAACAACTAAATATTAATAT
The DNA here is from genome assembly GCA_030529125.1 of Eubacteriales bacterium. GTDB lineage: Bacteria > Bacillota > Clostridia > Oscillospirales > Acutalibacteraceae > Ruminococcoides. The sequence goes on from JAUMXP010000157.1 coordinate 3,436, forward strand.
AAGAATTCTAAAGGATCTTCAAGATAGTCTTCCAGATCATTTTCTGCAATTAAAACGATAAGGAATACGAAACAGAAGAATATAACAAGACATGAAATGATGAGACCTGCGATAGCTAAACCTCTAGCTCTTACGCTACGTTTGCAAACAGAAGTAATACTTACGATAAAGCTAGGAATAGCAAGAACTAAAGCAAATAAACCTATATAGCAGAGAAACATTGAGAACATACTAAGTATAAAAGAAGTGACAGGTCCGCCTGCGCTACCTGTTGCAACAGGTGCGTTGTACTGTGGCTGAGCATAGTACACAGGTGGCTGTTGCTGATAGTATGCAGACTGTTGTGGCTGCTGATATACAGGCTGCTGAGGCTGATTATAT
>JAUMXP010000158.1:0-2342 GCA_030529125.1 Eubacteriales bacterium
TGATGGCTCTTCTGAAGGAGTCTCTGATGGTTCATCAGTTGGTTCTTCAACCTCAGGATATACAACGCCAAGTTGTGAATTATCGAGACCGAATGAGAATGTATATTCGCCTGCTTCTGTTGTTGTAATTGTAGCGTTGCCTTCAGTTGATGAACTGAATGTGATGCCTTCTACTGAACCTGTGATAGGTGTAGCACAGATAGTCCAAGTTCCTTCTCTTACAACTTTGAACTGATACTTTGTGTTAGCGTCAAGTGTGAGTGTAACATAACCTGTTTTTTCGCCCTCAGCCTTGAGCTTAAACTCGTCAGCTACTGTTGACCAACCGTTGAATTCACCAACGAGGTAACGGTCTGTAGAAAGTGGATCTAATACAGGAACTTCGTCAAGAGAAGCGTACCATTCGCCAGCTTTTACATCATAGTACTGACCTTCCTCTAATGTGAGGTCATCAGTCTGTGAACCTTTGTTATTGTTGTTGAAGATAATGCTTGTGTAAGGACCACCTTCAATTGTGATTTTGTAAACATCAAAACCATTAACAGTTTCTTCTGTCTTAGTCATAGCAACGCCTGGCCACTCAGCATACATGTCGCCGCCTTCAACCCAAGCGTAAGCGCAGACTGCATCCCACTTAGCTGAGTTAATGCAGTAAACATCCATAGAAATAGGTGGCTCTGGAGTTTCTGTTTCTTCTTCTGTTGGCTCCTCAGTAGGCTCCTCAGATGGAGTCTCAGATGGAGTTTCTGATACATCTTCTGATGGTGTTGGATCTACAGGAGCTTCTGTAGGAGCAGGAGTCTCAGACCATACGCTCCATGAAGATGTAGCACCGTCCCAAGAACCAGATGAAACTGTGAACAGATTCTTAGTGCCATCGTATGTAAGGTCACCTGTCTGGTTCCATTTGTTGTTCCAATTGTTTGATGTAGAACTTGGGTTCATACGGCAGAAGATAACATTTGTCCAAGAACCGCTTGGAACTGTTACCTTGTAGTAACCTGTGTCTCTAGGACAAGCATCCATAGAAGCCCATTTGTTACCACTACCAAAGAAGTAAGCTGCAAATCTTGCGTTAGCCTGTGTCCAGTTGGAGTTAGGCTTTAAGTACAAAACTTCGCCGCCGGTCATAGTAACGCCGGTTTCAGCTACTTCGACTTCTTTCGCACTGAAACCTACTGAAAATACTGAGAACAGCATTAACATAGCAAGTACAACGGAAAGAACTCTAGTTGACTTTTTCATAAAATCACTCTTTCTTGAAAATTTTGATGTAAGTGAACGATACGCGCACGTCCACAATTACTCGCTAATATTATACAATATTGTAACCATTTTTTGTAGAGTAAAAATAGCCAAAATAAATGTTGTTTTTTTATGCTAAATAACAATGCTGTGGCGATAATTTATCTTATTTTTACAAAAACTGCTGAAAATGCAACAAAAAAGCGACCACTAAAGCCGTGATCGCTTAATAAAATAAACAAAGCCTACAATGTAGATTTATCTCCTTATAGCTATTGTTTTTTGCCTTTTTTCAGTATGGCTGAAAGCACCATATTGACACTGGATTTAAAGATGTTTGTCCTGAAAAATACAATGAACATAATTGCGTTTGGAATGATGCACGCGCATATAAATCTCAATGCAAAATCAGCGTAAACATTGCTGACAGATAAAAGCGAAACTAAATAATCAGCACCGAAAAATGTTGCGGCACAGCTAACCGCTGCAACAACAAAATACATCAGTCGAGTAAGCACGTACTTCTTCATAGAAGTTTTGAAAACATGCTTATACACAACGTGAGGGTCATACCAGGTTTCAGTTACCAGACGTGCAAGCGGAGTAGCGAGCAGAATACCAAACACACCCCACTGAGCAATACCGCCTAAATCCTCGCTGATGCCTGAGAAAACTAAAGCCAAAGCGACAGAGAAAATAATATTGAGCACTGCCATAATCGCAGGTCGTATTCTACCCTGCACAAACAGTCCGTTGGAGTTCCTGTACGCTGTGTTAGGATACTGCATTATGCATAGATATAGGTTGAACACTATCACGATTATTATAGGCATAAAGAACAGGTACTCGGAGTCATTGAGCCAGATATTCTCTATAAACGGATTCACAAGCGTTAACAGTGCAGCGCAAACAAAGTTTCCTATCATAAACATCAGAAATCCGAGTCTGTTATGTAGCTCTCTCAAGCGTTCTTTCGTAGCAGAAACAGCCAGATTACCAATACTAGGTACAGCTGACTCTGAGATCTGACTTATCAAAGTATTCAGAGTGTTAGTTATCAACCTGTAGTTTGACAAAATGCCAACAATAGCCGTAGG
>JAUMXP010000158.1:2352-3814 GCA_030529125.1 Eubacteriales bacterium
GTAGCGGTTATGATAGTATCCGTAGTCTGAACCGCTACGTTACTAACATTATAAATAGCTGTAGCTCCTATATCAGCTTTGATTTGTTTAGACTCTGCTTTTGTTAAAGGACCTATATTTTTCTTCTTGAGTATCGGGAACTGTCGCTCAGCAAGATATGAAACAAATGCATTCTTAGCAATTGTGAATACGATGCTGAAAACAAGATACAGCAGATAATTCTCTGAGAAAACGAGTATCACAGACTCACAAGCAACCTGTATTATTGTAGAAACGATATTCACATTAGATACAATGCGTTTTTGCTGATTAGCTTCAAGCAGGGTTGCTTTATAAATAAACAGATACGATGATGCTGACTGGATAACAAAGAGCATGAATATCAGGTGGATGCTCTCGTTTTTCTCAAGCTTAGGGGCATCAACAAGAAAGTTCAAAAACGGCAACAACAGTACACCCGCCAGCGTAATAGCGCCGGCAATAATACGATAAACACGCTTGTAGAACTTCATAATGCGCGCTACAGCATCTTCGTCGTTTAACGCAAGAGGTTTGTACAGAGCAAACGCAATCGCACGATTGATACCAAGCTCTGCAAGCGAGAAAACGAACAAAATGTCGTTGAAAAGTCCTGAGATACCGTTATACTCAATGCCTAAGTAATGAATAAATACTGTTCTGAGTATAAACTTGGAAACCGCCGTAATCAGACGGAAGGTTATCTCACTGGATGCGTTTTTTATTGAATTTTTAGAGCGTGATTCATTACTCATAATAAGTACCTCTAAAAACTAATGTTGTAAATAAAAAGTGTTTATGATATATTAAATGTAAATTGTGAAAGGAGAGTAAGCCATGTGGATATGGATAATTGCGGCACTTGTGTTATCATACCTGCCGCTTATCAATAAAAAAATTGAATTAACGCATTACATGTGGCTGCTTATCCCTATCGACGCATACGGACTGAGCGTAGCAGGAACTATAATAAAACCATATATGGTGTTTGCTTTAATTCTGCCGATTATCTTTTACGCCAGAAACAAAGGCACAGACAAAGACCTAAGCGCTAGCAAAGGTCAGATGCTTGGTGGTTTACTGTGCATAATGATTGTTGGTGTTACCATTATTAACGGCGGTGGATCAGCATCAATAAAAGCAAGCGTGATGACTATAGTTGTTTACCTATGTGCTCAGCTGTACACTTCATGCAATGACCCGAAATCTTCAGAGCAGTTGAGTGATGTGTTCATCGCATCATGTTTTGGCTGTGGTGTTGTTTGTATCTTAGCTTATCTTATGATGCAAAGCGGCTTTGAAATAAGCGGAATCCTCGCCCCTGAACGTGCTCAGGATGGTCTGTTCATGACAACGAGCAATATGTCAGACGGCAAGTACATCGAAGCCTATCGTCTGCGTGGATTCGCATACGACCCTAACACCATGTTCCCACAGTTTATTT
>JAUMXP010000159.1 GCA_030529125.1 Eubacteriales bacterium
GCAAAAAAACTGTCAACAAAACATACCCTATTTTTATAAGAAATATAACAATTTCGCAAAACATCTAAATATATATAAAAGTAAGAAAAAACATTGTATATTTTAACAAAGTTTAAGTTTAATTTAGAAAAATAAACATAATAATCAGTTGTAAACACTCCTATATGTAGTTATAAATATGTAATTTCATACAAAAACATACCATATCTACTATAAATAAAGTCTACATTTGCACTATTGACTTTATTACGCTAAAGTGTTATCATATTAACATTCTAAATTTGTGAGGTAGTATTTATGAAATATCGCTCAAAATCAGTTGACAGATTGTTTAAGACTATATTAAACTTAGAAACTATTGAGGAGTGCTACGAGTATTTCGATGATATATGCACTATAAAAGAAATCCAAGACCTGGCACAACGACTTGATACTGCAATTTTGCTTTCTGAAGGCTATAGCTATCAGAAGATAACAGAAAAGGTAGATGTAAGCACCGCTACTATAGGTAGAGTCAGCAAATGCCTTAATTACGGCAGTGGCGGATACAAAACCGCTATTGAAAGATTAAACAAATCGGAGGATAAATAATGAACACCGGCGATTTAACTCTCAACTTCAACGAGAGTGTTATTTTTAAACTACGCTCATTATTCAGTAAATGTGGTTATTCACAATATAAAATGAATAAATTTGAAGAATATGATTTATATGCTAAAAATAAAGATTTCTTAATTTCAGATAGCATCATCACCTTTACAGATACAAACGGTAAGCTCCTAGCACTCAAACCAGACGTAACTCTTTCTATTATTAAGAATTCGAAAGATGATATAAATTATACTCAGAAAGTATATTACAACGAAAATGTATATCGTATTTCTAAAGGTTCACAAGGGTTCAAAGAAATTATGCAAGTAGGACTCGAATGCATTGGCAAGATTGATAATTACAGCATAAGCGAAGTTCTCACTCTTGCTTGTAAAAGTCTTAAAGCTATTTCAAGTGAATGTGTGTTGGATATATCTCCACTTAAGATAATTACTGATGTATTTGAAGCACTTTCGATACCTAGCTATTCTCAGCATGATATTCTCAAATATATAAGCGAGAAGAATATCCACGAGCTCTCTGCCCTATGCTCTGAGCTTGAATTAAGTAATGAAAACGCAGATGTGCTAAAAACATTTGTAACAACATCTGGCACACCTGATGATGTTATCTCATCATTAAACAAACAACTTAAAGGCGTTATTGATTTAAACTCAATTAAGGAATTATCTGATATTATAGACGCCCTTGATGAAGACATCAAAAATATGATCAGAATTGATTTTTCTGTAGTTTCTGATACACATTACTATAATAATATTGTATTTAAAGGTTTTATCAACGGAGTACCTACCAGTGTTCTCACTGGTGGTCAGTATGACAAGCTATTAAATAAAATGAAAAGAAAATCAGGTGCTATCGGATTCGCTGTATATCTTGATGTACTTGATAGATTAGGAAACAACGACTGTAATTTTGACGTTGATATGGTACTCGTTTACAGCGATAACGATGATATTAAATCAATAAACAAAGCCGTTTCCTATTACACTGAGAAAGGTTTATCTGTATTTGCATCTTCTTCTATTCCGAAGGAAATCAAATACAGAGATATTATTAAACTTAGCGATTGTGAGGTGGATTTCAATGCTTAATGTTGCGTTACCAAAAGGCAGACTAGGCGAAAAAGTCTACGATATGTTCGAAAAAGCAGGCTTTGAATGTCCATCTATCAAAGAAAACAACAGAAAACTTATTTTTGAAAACGAAGAAGTCGGTGTGCGCTACTTCTGGGTTAAGCCATCTGATGTCGCTATTTATGTAGAACGTGGTGCCGCTGACATTGGAGTAGCAGGCAAAGACATACTTCTTGAATACGAACCAGAGATTTATGAATTACTTGACCTTGATTTAGGTAAATGCAGAATGGCTGTAGCTGCTAAAAGCGATTTCAGAGATAACCCTCAGAAAACACTTAGAGTTGCGACTAAATTCACTAATATAGCACAGCAGTACTACTTATCAAAAGGAAGAGATATTGATATAATTCACCTTAATGGTTCTATCGAAATAGCTCCTATACTTGATTTATCAGATGTAATTGTTGATATAGTAGAAACAGGTACAACACTCAAAGAAAACAACCTTGAGGTTTTCGAAACAATTGTCCCTATCAGCGCTCGACTAATTGCTAATAAATCAAGTTATAAATTCAAAAGCGAACAAATCAATAAAATTAAAGACGAAATAAGCTCATTATTGGAGGCTTAAAATGATTAGCATATTAAAATATAACGAAGTAGATAAAGACCAGATATTCTCTAGAGCTACTTCTACATTCAACGTTGAAGAAATTGTCGCTTCGATTATTGAAAACGTAAAAACAAATGGCGACAAAGCAGTATACGAATACTGTGAAAAATTTGATAAAGCACAGCTTTCTTCCCTCTTAGTTACAGAAGAAGAGATTGAAAATGCTGTTAATATGGTAGAGCCTAAGTTTTTAGAAATCTTAGAAAAAGCCGCTTCTAACATCCGCAAATTTCACGAAAAACAGGTCAGAAACAGCTTTGTTATCAACGATGAAAACGGTGTTGTTATCGGACAGAAGATTATACCTGTAGACAGAGCTGGCTTATACGTACCGGGCGGTACTGCAGCTTATCCGTCTACTGTATTAATGGACTCTATCCCTGCTAAAATCGCAGGTTGCAAAGAAGTTGTTATGGTTACACCACCTAGTGCTGATGGTACAATCAATCCAGTTATATTGGCTGCAGCTAAAATTGCAGGCATTGACAAGATTTTTAAGGTTGGCGGTGCTCAGGCAATCGCAGCTTTAGCATATGGTACCGAGAGTATACCTAAGGTAGATAAGATTGTAGGTCCTGGTAATGCCTTTGTTGCTGAAGCCAAAAAGCAGGTTTATGGTCAGGTTTCTATCGATATGATTGCAGGTCCTAGCGAAATACTTATTGTTGCAGATTCAAAAACAGACCCAAGATTTGCTGCAGCAGACTTGCTTTCTCAAGCAGAACACGATAAAATGGCAAGTGCTGTATTAGTTACTGACTCTATGGATCTTGCTTTAGCTGTACAGCAAGAACTTGAGATCCAGATTCCATTATTAAAGCGTGCAGAAATCGCCAGAGAATCAATTGACAACAACGGAAAAATCATTGTAGCAGATACTTTAGATGTTGCAATAGAAATTTCTAACGAAATCGCTCCTGAACATCTAGAGCTTTGTGTCGAAAATCCGTTTGATTATCTTGATTCAATACGTCACGCAGGTTCAATTTTTATGGGCAGAAACTGCCCTGAAGCACTTGGCGACTATTTTGCTGGTCCTAACCACACATTACCTACTTCAGGCACAGCTAGATTTTCAAGTCCTTTATCGGTAGATGATTTCATCAAGAAAACTCAGTTTACATATTACACAAAAGAAGCACTTAAAAAAGTAGCGCAAGATGTAGCTTTCTTTGCTGAAAAAGAAGGTTTAACTGCACACGCTAAAAGCGCAACAATTCGTACGGAGGAATAATTGTGAGTCGTTTCTTTAGTTCAAAATTTAAGTCTTTGGTTCCGTACACTCCTGGTGAACAACCAAAAGACACTCAATATATAAAACTAAATACAAACGAATCTCCGTTTGCACCATCAAGTAAAGCTATAGAATATAGTTTACAGGCTGCAAAAAAGCTTCAGCTTTATTCTGACCCTGAGTGCCGAGATTTAGTTGATA
>JAUMXP010000020.1 GCA_030529125.1 Eubacteriales bacterium
AAATGGTAGACTTCAAGATGGTAGACATCAACGGACAGTACAGACACGTTTCTATCCTTGCAGAAAACTTTACTGAAGATACAATGAAGAGCGGTATCGGTTTCGATGCTTCTAACTACGGCTACGCTGTTGTTGAGAAGAGCGATATGGTATTCATTCCTGACCCTGATACGGCATATATCGATCCATTCTGTGAGATCCCTACACTGTCTATGACAGGTAACGCGATGATTATCGACAACCCTGAGAACCGCCCACTCGCTCAGTATCCACGTAATATCGTTAAAGCAGCTACTCAGTATATGAAAGACAGCGGTGTAGCTGACACAATGTACATCCTCCCTGAGTTTGAGTTCTATCTCTTCGATCAGGTTGGCTGGAACGTTCAGGCTAACGAGGTTTCAGCGTTTGTAGACACTGACCAGTCATACTGGAACAGCGCAACTCAAGGCAAGGGCTGTGTAGTACCTTATCAGAAAGCATACCACGTTGCTAAGCCATTTGACACATCATACGACATCCGCTCACAGATGTGCTTACTCATGAAAGAAATGGGTATTGAAATAAACTATCAGCATCCTGAGGTTGCAGCATCAGGTCAGTTTGAAATCGAGCCACAGCTTGGTGAAATGACAAAGATGGCTGACGCATCAATGATGATTAAATATATCATCCACAACGTAGCTATGCAAAACGGCAAGACAGCTACATTTATGCCAAAGCCTATCTACGGCGAAGCAGGCTCAGGTATGCACGTACACATGCTCCTGATGAAAGACGGACAGCCTGTGTTCTCTGATGACAACGGCTATTCAAACCTTAGTAAAGAAGCTCACTACTTCATGGGTGGTCTTTTAAAGCATATCAGCTCTCTGTGCGCTATCACTAACCCTAGTACAAACTCATTCAAGCGTTTAGTACCTGGCTTTGAGGCTCCTGTTACTGTTGGTTACGCTACATCTAACCGCAGCGCTGTTATCCGTATCCCTGCATACGCTAAGAGCCCTGACAAGCGTCGTTTTGAGCTGAGAAACCCTGACGCTACATGTAACCCATACTTCTGCTATGCGGCTATTCTGATGGCAGGTTTAGACGGTATCAAGAACAAGATTGACCCACATGAGAACGGCTGGGGTCCATACGACTTCAACCTCTTCCACTTAAGCGACGAAGAGAAAGCTAAGCTCAAGGGTCTGCCAACTCGTCTTGAAGACGCTCTCGATGCACTCGAAGCAGACCACGACTACTTAACTGCAGGCGGTGTATTCCCAGAAGAATTAATCGCTAACTTCATCAAAACAAAACGTGCAGAATGTGCTGAACTCTCAAAAATTCCACACCCTGCAGAGTTTGACAAGTACTATAATCTTTAAATAAAAAGCAAAGCCCCCGTGCGAAAAACACGGGGGTTGTTTTATATAGTAAATGTTCCTGTTTCTTTTGTATCAACAGCAAAGTAGAACAAAGTTCCTTTATTAATTGCAGCAAAATAGCCGGTGCGTTTATATTCATCAGCGTAGTGTTTGCTGATAAACTCAAGAGTTTCTTTGAGCTGTAACATAGACGCAAACTCATGCTTACAGTTATAACTGCAAAAGCACGAACACACAAGCTCGCTGATTTCGCCATTATTGAAGCAAAACTCTACTTCGTAGACTTCGCTACCTTCAACTATCGCGTAACCCTTAGCACCATCAATACAGATATACCTGACTCTGTTTTGCATATAGTAATCATGGCCTCGCTGTGCAACTAAAGTAGAAACATCCATATCGCCTAAATCATCAAGTCTGAATGCTCTACCATCGCTCCCTGACACAAACGGTTCATCGTCATTTTTAGGTGGCATAAACCATTGACATACTTTTTCCATATTAATGACATCACGCTCAAAGCTTAGGAAATGCGAACCCGCAATATACAGCTTACCGCTTACATTGGTATCGACCACAGCCACAACACGCTTATAGTCTGAAATCTTAATTTTAAAGTTGTAGTTAACCGAAACAACTCTACCGCGCACACCTTCGAGCTTGCCATCTACATAAACCATATCTCCGCAGTGCAAATAAAACTCATCGTTGTAATACGTAAGAGTGCAGTTGTTTTCAACAAAGTGGACATCAACCAAAGATTTGCGCGGTGGAAGTTGAGTGTTTTGTGATGATACAACCTTGTTTTTGTTAGTTTCTTTTTCATCTGATGCAGTAAATCCAATAATAAAAGCCATAATTGTTGAAATAATGATATTCACCACAAAAACGATAATGCTTATTATCACAGTGTCTATTAGTAATATCTGTGTAATATTCGCTAAGTTGTGGTTTATCTTCAAGATTAGACCAATCAGCATGGATACCAATTAAAATTAAAACATCTCGAACCATGTTTATAGCACCAGTATCCAGTAATGTTCTATTATTTCTCTTGCTCCAAATATATTTTTTAGCCATAATAGCACCTCTTATTTTTTATATATATTTTACACTACAAATCTATTTCAGAGAAGTTTTTGACATAATTAGACATGTTTGTGATGAAATTGACATATTTAACTCAATATTTTTGCATTGTAAAAGCCCTGAGCGTGTGCTCAGGGCTCTTTGTGTTGACTCAACAAGTATTTACTTTTCTTATTCTGTAGTGACTGTGTCTTCGATTTTAGCGAGTTTCATTTGAATATTAGTTGCGTCGAATACTGTAATTACGCCGTCCTGGTCATAATCTGCAACCTCTAAATCTATATTTTCTGTAGACTTAGCTTGGTACTTCTGAATCAAAGTGGCATCAGAAATAGAAACTCTGGCATCTCTATTAACGTCACCATATAAAACACCTATTTTAATTAGTGTGAAACGCTTAGATTCATACGCAGAGATTTTTTCAAGATCTATGTCATTTATGATACCTGTATAGTACGCATCGCTGAGCTCGTAGAGCTTTTCTCCAACTAGAATCTTTGGAAGAGGTCGATAAGGAAGAGATAATTTATATTGACCAATTCTTTGATCAATCGACATACCAGTCACACCAGAATCAATATGTTTGTACCTGATCATAAGTTTATCATGTGATATTTCACACATATCCATAATTTCAACTTCATCTTTACTTACGGCAGTATGGATTATTGTAGCAATAGCACTGCTGATAGCAATGACCGCTTTGTACATTACTACGAAGCACGAATTGAAAGATTCAAGACATCTTCGTGACAACATCTATGTATCCGACAAAATCACATCACCTGTCACCTATGGCATTATCCGCCCAAGAATCATTCTGCCAAAGAACTACAATGACAACGACCTCAAATACATCCTTATGCACGAACAAGCTCACAATAAAAGGCTTGACAATCTATGGAGAATAGTTGCTATAGTAACCGCTTGCACACATTGGTTCAATCCTTTGAGTTGGCTATTCCTAAAAGTATTTCTTGAAAATCTGGAATTAGCCTGTGACGAAAAGGTTCTGAAGAACTCTGCAGAAGAAGATAAAAAAAGATACGCTCTGACACTTATAAATTGTGCCGAAAGCAAATCCTTATATGCATCAGCTTTTGGCGGAGCAAGAGTAAAAGTTCGTATTGAAAGAATTCTGTCATACAAAAAACTATCGCTTTTCGCTGTTATTACTTTTTTGGTGTTTGCCTCAGTTATCGCATACACACTTTTAACAAATGCAAGTTAAGGAGGATTAGTATGTCTAAATTTAAAAAGTATTGGCTATTCACTTTAATCTCCACTCTTTTGGTTTCAGTCTACCCTATCTATATGGGCATAAGCGTTATTCACGACATGATTGTATATGGTTCTGTACCTCAAGAAAACTTCCCAAAATACATCATCCCCTATACACCTATTGCAATATCCGTGCTATTAGCGGTATTAATAATGCCTATAGCTACTAAATTCATTAAAAAATTCACCACTCTTACAGTTTCCGTTATTTCATTGGCTGTTTTCTTTGTGTCAGAGTTCTTGTTTGAAAGCCAAGTGTTTGTATCAGACAAAATCATATCCACCTTAGAGGGGTGGCAAATGTCCGCTTGCTATATTAACCCTGAGTGGTTCGAAACTCGCACATGGAAAGCCGTTGATGTTCTTATAGGCGAATACAGTCCCACTTTCAAACTCCACTTTTATATGATTTCTGTTGTTCTAATTCTCTCAATCATCAACTGTATCTATGGTTTTGCAAAAATGATTCTTGATGGTAAAAAAGAAAAGTGCAAGGCACTTACTGTCCAGTCTGTATGCACTATTGTATTTTTAGCCCTTTGCATATTTGCTTGCTTTACTGCTTTCTTCAGAGGCGGTGAAATTATAGTATCTCCCTTATCTGCATTTTTAATGGGTTTGTTTTTCATTATATTAGGTGTAACAGTCGGAACATATATCTCAACATTTCTCTTAAACAAAAAGGCATCTGTTTCTATAGTAACACCTTCCGTCTGTGCTTCACTTACAACTCTTGCAATGTATATCGGAGAAACTTTTCTTTTAAGCGGTCATTTATATCTGCTGGGAAAGGGTAGTTTTCTGTTTAATTCCCTTCCCTATATTGTGCTTGCACCTATAGACATAATTATCATAATCGCATCGGGATTAGTTACCGCTTTGATTTGTGCCTTGATTAACAAAAAGGAGAAATCATTATGAAAATGTCTTTTCAAAAACTCATCTGTATTCTGCTCTGTCTATGTACGATTACATTCATACTTTGTGCTTGTCATAATAAACCTGATGAGGACATCTTAAAAACAGGACACTACTTTATTTCAAGTGATGAAGACTTCGAATTTGGAAAAACTCCGTTTATTCATGTTAACACCGATGAAAACACAATCAGCATCAGCCTAGGCTTACTGTACCCTTATATTGAATTTGGCGATTTTGAAATCGACAAAAACACTCTTACCACCACAACTCAAAACACCACTTTTACTTTCACCATAAAAGATAGCAACACCCTGATTCTGGTTGAGAATCACGAATTCTTTGGACTACCTGAGAATGCTACTTTTATATAGCGAAGATATACACTGAATGTATCATATAAGCCTAGACAAAACACAAAGCATCGTTTCCGATGTCCTGTGTTTTTCTTTACTCAGATTTCAAAATTGTCGGTTATCCCTCTAAGCTTTGAGTTATCTCTTTTCACGTAGTACATCTCAGTTATCTGTGAGGTGCTGTGTCCAAGCAGGTCACCAGCTTGTCTTGGTGTTAGGCACTTGATTGTGCCATCGGGTTGCTTGACACCATTCACAAGATTGGTTGCGAAAGTGTGTCTTAGGGAATGCAGACCTTTGTGTTCTATGCCTGCTCCGTCTAGGATTGGTAAAATCGCTTCTATTATTGTCACCTTTTTCTGCTTATATAAGTTTCTAGTTATCTAGCCTATATCTTTTCTAAGTTTTACATATACTTATTTTTTCGATGTTTTGGTGATGTATCTTTATAAAAATATATTCCTCTTATACTTGGAAGTTTGTTTTTCTAAAGCTTTTATCATTCTCCAGTTGATCTGGGAGATTCACAGCCCATAAGGTAGCAAAAAAGCCACTCGAGCTTTCGTTCAAGTGGCTTTTTTATAGTTTTAATTAATCTTTACAACGCTTAACGCACTATTAAATATCGGTTTTTGAAAACACAATTAATTCGAAATATGCGAATTAAGAGCATTGTAAACCATAACGTGTCTGGATCTGTACTTAGGTGCACCTACCTGATTTCCTGTATCACTCTGCATAGCATTGTAGATGTTATCCAATGTATATGGCTGAAGGGTTTTTCCAAGAACTCTCTTGACTGCACTTAAGCCGCCGAGGTGTCTTATGTTTGCACACATCATCTGTGCCTTGAGGTCAGTTACTCCAAGATCTCTTGCTTCTGCCATAAACTGAGTCATCTGCTCATCGATAAGTTTATCCTGGATAGAAATACCCTCAGGTGAGCTAATAATGCGCTGAATACATTTTGCTTTTGCAGAGCCAGCAGAAAGCTTATATGTACTCCAGTCACAATTATCAAGGTCATAAGCTATACCCTCTGTATCAAGTGAATTGAAGGTATTAGGGTATGTTGTACGGATGAGATTAAGCAAGCGCTTAGCTTCGTTTGCAAACCACTGACCACCACCAATTGTAATGGCGTGTTCAAGCTCAGAATTTGCGTAAGCCTCAGTAAATGCATCATAACGTACATTACCATACACCTGTCCACCAGTTTCTACAGCATAGATAATCTTGCGCAGAACTGCCATATCTGAATCATCAGAAGTAGATTCAGCGGTTGGTTTATCAGTAACATTAATTTTGAACAGCTGAGATTTGCTACCTGTTAAAGTGCTAATGCTGATATTTGACATCGATTCAAACACACCATTTTCAACTGTCAAAACTCTTGTTGCTGAAGATACAGGACGGATCACATAGCTTCCTTCTACAAGATAAATGAAATAACGCTGTGCTCTTGTACCATTATCATCATAAATCTGCACATTTGCATTATTCGCATCTTTTGCTCCTGCTATATCAAGAACTCTTTTGCCATCCTTCATATTAACTATTTTATAGCTTCCATCAGACTGACGGTCAAAATACCAAACCTGTGCAGGCTTAGATGAGTTACTATAAAGAATTACATTGGAGTCTGAAAGTGACAGATTATAGTTTTTGTTCTGAGTCGGAGTAATCTTTGCGTAGAAATTCTCTCCGAGATTCTCACAAGATACACTTGAAAGATATGAATCTAACTCATTGATATCAAACATCTGTGCCGAACTTCCGTTATATGTATACTGATTAAGCTTTGTACATTCTTCAGTAGATGAACTTCTTACATCAAGCACACACTTAGTAGAACTTGCAGGGCGTAATACATATTTATCGTTCACAGAATAAACATACCAACGCTGATTCTTAGCACCAGTATCCTGAGCAATCTGAACGTTAGCACCATTAGAGGTACTTGCACCAGCTACCTCAAGAACATAACCAGTCTTCTGATTTATAATCTTATAGCTTGAATCTGACTGCTTCTCAAATCTCCATATCTGAGCTGGCTTATTGCTATCAGGATATGTGATTACATCATTACCAAGCAATGACAGATTAAGTCCTGCCTTTGGCCAGTATATCTTTGCATAGAAGTTTTCTTCAAGAGTTGCCAAAGTCATATCCTCAAAGACACTCTTGTTAGGATTAGCTGTCTTTGTAATCTTGAATGCTTGTGCTGTAGAACCGTTATATTTATACTGCTGTACATTTGCGTTGTTCGAAGTAGAACCACCGGCAATATCAAGTACGCAATCTCTTGTACATGCTGCTTTGAGTATATATCCGTTAGTTGTTTGGTAAATGAACCAACGCTGTGCCTTTGTGCCGTCTTCAGTATATACCTGTACATTAGTTCCTGAATCAGCTTTACTGCTTTCTACATCAAGTGCTTTGCCATCCTTCTGATTGAGGAGCTTATAGCTTCCATCACTCTGACGTACAAACTTCCATACCTGAGATGCATCTGAGTTTGCATCATAAATAACTACATTTGTACCGTTTACAGTCAAGTTCTTACCTGACTTTGACGAAGAAACATTACCGTAGAATTCTGCACCTAAATCAACAAGTGGAGCTGTTCGACGGTTTTCGTTACAACCCATACTCAGGTAATGTCTCATACCTTTTGCATAATCAGTTCCGTATGCTGCCTTAAGGTCTGCGTTTGCACTCAAATAATATTTAATATCAAATGAAGGGTGTGCCTTTCTTCCTTCTTTGATACCAAAATCAAGGAAGTGCTTATAAAGCTTGTCTGCATCTGTTCCGTACGCTGCCTTAAGATCTGCATTAGTACTGCTATAATAAGATGCATCAAATACAAGATGCTTTAAGGAATCAGGTATTGTTACTCCACAAGCACCTGTTTTTGATGCTGTGTTCGCAATACTATTTCCTGAGCCTGTCTGAATATTTCCGCCTGTTGCTGGAGCTCTGTATGCAATTCTAAACATAGCATTTGAAGAAAGCTCCAAAGGCTGGTTGAATGGCTGTCCAACAGAATTATACGCTGCATACGCTCCCACGCATCTGATTCTGTCTGTACTTCCGGCATCATATCTGTAGCTGTTTCCGCCAGATGATGCACCTGCATAAATGAACACGTGACCATATGGTTCAGGCTGACCTGGATAGCCAACAAATACGATATCGCCTGCCATTAAGTTGTTCTTGTTTGTTATCTGTGTATAGCCGTGTGCTCTTAAATATGCACACATGTCTGCTGTTAGTCCATATTTATATGGCTGGTCTGTCCATCCTGCACGATAAAGTGCCCAGCAAACAAGTCTATCACAGGAAACTAACTTTTCGCAATTAGGTGTTCCTGCAGATATAGCAGGGTTTACTTGTGCGTGACCATACAGATAGTTGTTCTTCTTCTGATAGTCAGCTACCCACTTTGCTTCCCAAACGATTTTTGATGCATTAAGGGAAGATGTAGGTGTATATACACATGCTCCTGTTGAATCATATACAACATAGCCGTACTGAGTCTTTGAGTTTGCTACGCGTTTTGCTTCTTCAAAGCTTGAATATGTTCCAACACAGTTTGTATTATACGGAGATGTTACTCTGTATGTAGTAGGAATATTTTCAGTTATGTTAATAACATCAAACATCTGAGCTTTTGATCCATTGTAAGCATAAGCCTGTATGTTTGTACCATTTTGAAGCTTTCCGCTTGCAACGTCAACTGCGGTGCTTATTTTCTTTGCACTGCGAATTGTCAGCCTTCCATCAGCTCGGTATATAAACCACTTCTGTGCTGTAGTACCGTTGCTTGTGTATGTCTGGATATTTGTGTTATTTGCGGTAGAACCACCCTTTAAGTCCATCGCTTTATTATCACTACGATTAACGATGACATATGAGCCGTCTGCCTGTCGATTGAAAATCCAACTCTGTGTTATATCTGATTTATTAGCAGTTTTTAAAAGTACATTTGCATTTGTAACACCAACATATAATGTTGAAGTTGACGAAATGTTTGCACAAACGCCTGTGCCGACGTTTTCAGGTTTAACCTGTGCAAAATAATCTACCTTGTTGATTGTAAACTTCTGGTCATCTGAGTTGTTAAACTCATACTGATGTATGTTAGTTCCTGCAGCTCTTGCTTTATCGCTGCCACTTACATCCATTACACCAACATCACTGCTTACAGGTTTTAATATATACTTAGAATCTGATTCAAAAATAAACCAGCGTTGACCTGCGGTATTCTTATCTGCACTAATCTGTACGTTTGTGCTGTTTGCTTTGTTTCCGCCTGCTACTTCAAGGAGTTCACCTGTGCGCTGGTTGATGATTTCATAAGAACCATCTGACTGACGTACAAATCTCCAGTACTGGTCAGCATTATTTGAATTGCTTACAAGTACAACGTTTTTAGAACCTATACCTACGTTACAAGAGTTGTTCCAGCCGATTTTTGCGTAGAAGCTGTCGCCTAAATTCTTTGCATTTGAAGAATCAAACGGGTTCTCTTTTGGTGCTTCTGTTTTCTTTATATTGAAAATCTGTGCTGCACTACCATTAAGTGTGTAAGTAGCTATATTAGTCTGGTCTGCAATTTTTCCGCCTGCTATATCAAAAACAGTATTTGAAGAACAAGCTGGACGCAGAACATATCCATCTCTCTGAGGATAAATATAAAAACGCTGTGCTTTTGAATCGTTGTCAGCATAAAGTCGGATATTCGCACTATTCTGTGAACTTGCACCCTGAACATCGATAGCACTCAGTCCATCAGACATACTGATTATTTCGTAGCTTGCATCCGACTGTCTTACAAACTTCCATACTTGTTCTGCACTGCCATTTGCTTTTTCAAGAACAACATTAGAGTCTGTAACACCAACATAGAAATCAGGGTTTGAATAATTTACGATATTTGCATAGAAACTGTCACCCAGATCTACACAATCCATTAAATTAAAATAGGTTGATGACTTAATAATCGCAAATTTTTGAGCCTGTGAGTTGTTATACTTATACTGTTGTAATGATGTACACTCTGCAGTTGCTGCGCCCTTTATATCAAGGACACAGTCCTTTGTTGCAGCATTACGGAATACATATCTACCATCTACATCATAAATAAAGAATCGCTGATTCTTAGCACCAGTATCCTGAGCAATCTGAACGTTAGCACCATTAGAGGTACTTGCACCAGCTACCTCAAGAACATAACCAGTCTTCTGATTTATAATCTTATAGCTTGAATCTGACTGCTTCTCAAATCTCCATATCTGAGCTGGCTTATTGCTATCAGGATATGTGATTACATCATTACCAAGCAATGACAGATTAAGTCCTGCCTTTGGCCAGTATATCTTTGCATAGAAGTTTTCTTCAAGAGTTGCCAAAGTCATATCCTCAAAGACACTCTTGTTAGGATTAGCTGTCTTTGTAATCTTGAATGCTTGTGCTGTAGAACCGTTATATTTATACTGCTGTACATTTGCGTTGTTCGAAGTAGAACCACCGGCAATATCAAGTACGCAATCTCTTGTACATGCTGCTTTGAGTATATATCCGTTAGTTGTTTGGTAAATGAACCAACGCTGTGCCTTTGTGCCGTCTTCAGTATATACCTGTACATTAGTTCCTGAATCAGCTTTACTGCTTTCTACATCAAGTGCTTTGCCATCCTTCTGATTGAGGAGCTTATAGCTTCCATCACTCTGACGTACAAACTTCCATACCTGAGATGCATCTGAGTTTGCATCATAAATAACTACATTTGTACCGTTTACAGTCAAGTTCTTACCTGACTTTGACGAAGAAACATTACCGTAGAATTCTGCACCTAAATCAACAAGTGGAGCTGTTCGACGGTTTTCGTTACAACCCATACTCAGGTAATGTCTCATACCTTTTGCATAATCAGTTCCGTATGCTGCCTTAAGGTCTGCGTTTGCACTCAAATAATATTTAATATCAAATGAAGGGTGTGCCTTTCTTCCTTCTTTGATACCAAAATCAAGGAAGTGCTTATAAAGCTTGTCTGCATCTGTTCCGTACGCTGCCTTAAGATCTGCATTAGTACTGCTATAATAAGATGCATCAAATACAAGATGCTTTAAGGAATCAGGTATTGTTACTCCACAAGCACCTGTTTTTGATGCTGTGTTCGCAATACTATTTCCTGAGCCTGTCTGAATATTTCCGCCTGTTGCTGGAGCTCTGTATGCAATTCTAAACATAGCATTTGAAGAAAGCTCCAAAGGCTGGTTGAATGGCTGTCCAACAGAATTATACGCTGCATACGCTCCCACGCATCTGATTCTGTCTGTACTTCCGGCATCATATCTGTAGCTGTTTCCGCCAGATGATGCACCTGCATAAATGAACACGTGACCATATGGTTCAGGCTGACCTGGATAGCCAACAAATACGATATCGCCTGCCATTAAGTTGTTCTTGTTTGTTATCTGTGTATAGCCGTGTGCTCTTAAATATGCACACATGTCTGCTGTTAGTCCATATTTATATGGCTGGTCTGTCCATCCTGCACGATAAAGTGCCCAGCAAACAAGTCTATCACAGGAAACTAACTTTTCGCAATTAGGTGTTCCTGCAGATATAGCAGGGTTTACTTGTGCGTGACCATACAGATAGTTGTTCTTCTTCTGATAGTCAGCTACCCACTTTGCTTCCCAAACGATTTTTGATGCATTAAGGGAAGATGTAGGTGTATATACACATGCTCCTGTTGAATCATATACAACATAGCCGTACTGAGTCTTTGAGTTTGCTACGCGTTTTGCTTCTTCAAAGCTTGAATATGTTCCAACACAGTTTGTATTATACGGAGATGTTACTCTGTATGTAGTAGGAATATTTTCAGTTATGTTAATAACATCAAACATCTGAGCTTTTGATCCATTGTAAGCATAAGCCTGTATGTTTGTACCATTTTGAAGCTTTCCGCTTGCAACGTCAACTGCGGTGCTTATTTTCTTTGCACTGCGAATTGTCAGCCTTCCATCAGCTCGGTATATAAACCACTTCTGTGCTGTAGTACCGTTGCTTGTGTATGTCTGGATATTTGTGTTATTTGCGGTAGAACCACCCTTTAAGTCCATCGCTTTATTATCACTACGATTAACGATGACATATGAGCCGTCTGCCTGTCGATTGAAAATCCAACTCTGTGTTATATCTGATTTATTAGCAGTTTTTAAAAGTACATTTGCATTTGTAACACCAACATATAATGTTGAAGTTGACGAAATGTTTGCACAAACGCCTGTGCCGACGTTTTCAGGTTTAACCTGTGCAAAATAATCTACCTTGTTGATTGTAAACTTCTGGTCATCTGAGTTGTTAAACTCATACTGATGTATGTTAGTTCCTGCAGCTCTTGCTTTATCGCTGCCACTTACATCCATTACACCAACATCACTGCTTACAGGTTTTAATATATACTTAGAATCTGATTCAAAAATAAACCAGCGTTGACCTGCGGTATTCTTATCTGCACTAATCTGTACGTTTGTGCTGTTTGCTTTGTTTCCGCCTGCTACTTCAAGGAGTTCACCTGTGCGCTGGTTGATGATTTCATAAGAACCATCTGACTGACGTACAAATCTCCAGTACTGGTCAGCATTATTTGAATTGCTTACAAGTACAACGTTTTTAGAACCTATACCTACGTTACAAGAGTTGTTCCAGCCGATTTTTGCGTAGAAGCTATCGCCTAAATTCTTTGCATTTGAAGAATCAAACGGATTCTCTTTAGGTGCTTCTGTTTTTGTAATTCTGAACTGTTGTGCTGTAGTTCCGTTATACTCATACTGACGAACATTGGTGCTGTCTGCAGATTTACCGCCCTCTACATCAAGAACAGAAACCTTTGAGCATGCAGCCTTAATTATATAAGAGTTGCCAGCATCATAAATATAAAAACGCTGTGCTTTTGTATCGTTATCCGAATAAATTTGCAAGTTTGCGCCTGAATCAGCCTTACCGCCGTCAATATTCAAAGCACTCTTGCCATCTTTCATATTTATGATCTTGTAACTACCATCTGCCTGACGAATAAATTTCCATACCTGAGCAGGTTTTGTGCTAGGAGTGTAGATAATTACATTTGTATCACTCAAAGAAAGATTTTTTCCTGAGTTTACAGATGTAATATTAGCATAGAAATCACTGCCAAGATCACATGGTTCAGCTGTTTTTCTGGATTCTTTATATCCAAATGAAAGGTAGTGGTTGATACCCTTTGCATAGTCCTCGCCATATGTAGATTTAAGATCACTATTTGCACTCAAGTAGTACTTGACATCAAAGACCGGATGAGCTTGTCTTCCCTCTTTGATACCAAAATCGAGGAAGTGCTGATATAGCTTGTCCGCATCTGTTCCATAAGCAGACTTTAGATCTGCATGTGCATTACTGTAATAACCTGCATCGAACACGTAGTTTTTGAGCGAATTCTTGATTGTTACGCCGCATTTACCTGTTTTCGAATCAGTAGGAACAGTAATACTTGTACCTGTATAATTAGGCTTACAGATATAAACGATATATGTATCATTTATGCTATATGACTTAGCTGCAACAGCACCGCCATTGGTTGATACAGTCGCAGAGCTTGTGTTGCCTTCGACTGTATATACAACTCCATTTGAATAAGATGTTACTATACCAACATGGTTTGTTATATTGGAGTTTCTCGGAGACTTAAAGTAGATAATATCTCCCGCTTGAGGTGTATACCCGCCATTCGCTACTGAAGCTCTCGAATATGCTAAACCTCTGTTGATAAACCAATTAAGACCAGTTGGAGTATATGCATGTGATGGCACAACTGATGTGCTTACACCAGCAACATTTGCACACCAAGATACAAACATCGCACACCACATATCCTGCATACCATACCATCTTCCGTACTCGGTATAGTTACCACTTCCGCGCACCTCGCCTGATAAAGAGGAAGAGCTTCCGCTTTCCTGATATCCGACCTGTGACTTAGCTATATTAACGATATCCACTCTCTGATTACCAGTAAGTGTAACCTGTGAGAGTGCTGCATAGTACTTGCCGGATTTGTACGATACTGAACCGCTATAGCTGAGTGCAGAAGTAGAGAACACCATCGTTGATGTTACTGTTGTCATAACCAACACAAGAGCAATTATCAATGATAATATTCTCTTAACTTTCCGTTTCATCTAACCAGCACCTTTCAAAATATATCTGTAGAATTCTAGCCAAAAATTCTATAGTGTCCTTATTTATATACCTTCGTAACCTCGCACCTATTAAATGTTCCTGTTTCTACTGGAACGACAGCGACTTAATCTGTGCAAGATATCCGAACCCGCTTGTGGCTTCTATCCATATCAAAGGAAGGATTATAGGTAGTCATCGCAAATTTAGACCTTGTGCTTCTACAATCCTCTGTACTTAGAACGAACTAAAACCATTTTACGGAACAGCTGCGATATTCACAGCAATAAATATGTCATTAATTTGATCCAACTCAAATTAAAACTAGCTTTTTGGGTCAACATAAAAGTTGCAAATTTGACCCTAGTTACCCACGCTAAACATCCATATATACTGTACACCCAAACAAATTAATTTGCAATAAATTTTGTTAAATTTCTAACGCTTTGCCTGCCAAAAATTTAGTCATTTTTTTGTTACTTTTAACCATACTTTTAATTGGTATGAACAATCGTTTGGTATCACAGTTAGATTTTAAAAAAAGTATAAATGCAGCCTGTGCATTTATACTCTTTTCTGTGGTTACTACGTATAAGATTTTGGCACTACTTTATTCAACATTAACCTCATCCAAACGCAAAAACCGATTATTTTTTCTTCTAACACAACAAATTTTGTTATATCAGTTATTACTTTTCTTCAGCGTAGCTTTAGCATCTTCATCAATTTGCAATACATAGTCACAATACTTAAGTACTGAGTTTCTGTGTGTAATAATAAAGCAAGTCTTTTCTCTTTTTTGAGATAATCGTTCGATTATTCTTTTTTCAGAGCTTTCGTCAAGCGCTGATGTCGCTTCATCCATAATCAGAATCGGCTTGTTTCTCAACAACGCTCTCGCTATAGAAACACGTTGAGCCTGACCTTCTGATATTCCTCCGGAAGATTCAGCAATAACCGTATCAAGCCCTTTTGGCGTCTTCTGAAGAAATTTATCAGCATCAGCACAACGAAGTGCTTCCCACATCTGTTCCTCAGTAGCGCTTTTATTCCCGAGTAAAAGATTCGAGCGAACTGTACCTGTCATAAGCGTATTTCCTTGCGGTACATAAGAAATTAGTCTTCGTGAATCAACACATGCCACTTCGCGGTTTCCATTTTCATCCACATATTCAAGTTCACCCGAATCTGGTTTTATAAGTGCTAAAAGCAAACGAATAAATGTCGTTTTTCCGGAATCAAGAAAACCTGTGAACAGAAAAACCGGAATCATCATGGCCGATTACTCCGAAAAAAGATTAGTCAGATTCAGTTCATTGAGATCTGATCCTATAACGCACAAACGCCCGATAATGCCGGCAGGGCCTTTACGGATTTCAATTTCACCAGGTACATGATCAAAGTGAATCCAAACTCCTTCCTGGGAAGGAACAACACCTTTCGAACGCAAAACGG